>DASTOZ010000569.1:0-2850 GCA_035762365.1 Pyrinomonadaceae bacterium
CTCGTCGTAGTTGTAAGCAACTTCGCCTTCCGCGAGCACTTGTTCCGGCGACTCTGATTCCGACCATGCTTCGGCGCCCGAAAGCTCATCAGGCTCGCCCTCAGGCGACGGATCGTTCCACGCATTGAACAGCTCGCGCGCGTCGCGTCGCTGCGGCGTCGATTGCGTTTGCTGCTGCTTCAGTCGTTCAGTTGCCGCCGAGTCGTCCTCCTTTTCAATTTGATCTTCCGGCACTTCGACCTGCTGTATCGAATCGTCGGCGGGCACGACTGACTGGAAGAGTTCATAAACGCGGCCGGTCGCCATCAGCGTGTCCGCAACCGTGGCGTTCGTGTTTCCGAGATACTCGCTGACGATCGTCTCGATCTCGGAAACGATCTGACTGTAGTACTGCCGCGCATCGTCGCGCGCGCCCCCGAGCAGCGTGACCTGGAACAACAACTCAAACGGCACGAGCAGCGCGGGAAGCTCGATGATGTTCGGCCGCCGGCGGCTGAGATGATCGCGAATCAGATCGAGGTCGCGACGCAGACCGCGGTATGCATGACGCAAGCGTCGATCGATGCGCCCGTTTTCGAGCGTGCCGAAGATGCGACGCGCGAGTTGCGCCAGGGGGAACAACTTGAGAACTTCGCGATAGTCCGCGTTGTCCGTGGGAGCGTGCGTCACAGCCTGCTCCACTAACATCTCATCCGGAACTGAAAACGCATCTCTGACGTCTACGTCGAAGCTCTCACGGATCGCTGTGTGAGCCGCGGCCAGAACACCACCGCGATGATACGTGCCAAACTCGATCTGCCCGGCAGCGTGCGCGGCCAACACTTTGTACAACCGGAAATCCAGCTCGTCGTCGCCAAACTCATTCACAAGCGACGGCAAATGGATCGTTCGTCCATCGCCGATGCGCGCCTCGTCGGGCACAGCGGCGAGTGGCGCGACCTCGATCTCGCGTCCTGTCAATGCTTCAACGTACAGCCGCAGAAGATGCTGAATCGAATCGAGCGCCAGCCCTGCCGTGCCGCTGTGTAACGCCTCATAACTGCCGCGCGTCTCGAGCGAGAAATAACTGCGACGCGCACGCGCATCGGATCTTCCGGACGACAGACCACGTCGCGCCCACGCTTCAAACTGTTCGATCGACACACTTCGCAACGCGCGCGAACTCGATCGGAAACACGCCAGCGCAGCCTCGCCATCGACCGCCGCGATCTCTTTCGTCAATGCGAGCACTCGATGCGACAGTCCAACCGCCTCGGTCCGCACCGTGCTCTCAGTCAACAGCTTCAGAAACCGCGGACTGGTGCGCACGAACGCAACCAAGCTCGCATTGCCATGCGCTGCAACGACCCACAACAGATCGATCCACTCGTCGAAGATCTCCGGCGCGCGGCGCAGTATCTCGCCGCCCGAAATCAGTACCTGAAGCGCTGCGCCTCCTCCACGTTCGAGAAAATCGCTGGTCCTGGTCAGCAGCCGAGTTGCGTCCGCCGCAGGCAGTTCATCCAAGGCTGCGGGAAACGACGACCACGCATCCGCAGCGATTCCACCTGCTCGTGCCGCGAATGCGGCCGCCAACGCCAGTGCCGCATCAGTCACCTCTGTGCTTTGGAAGTCGCGCAACACACGCGATACGACGACTGCCGCGTCGATGAACTCCGTGCTGTGCTTTGCCGAACGCCTCGCGATCTCCGTCGCGATGTCGAGCACCGCGCGGGACGTGCTGACGTCGTCAATCTCGGCAATCACCGAAGGCAGCGACTGCAGACTCTCTGTCGCGACTGATGTCGAAAGGACCATCTGGCGAGTACACAACGCGAAGATCGCCGGAAGCAATTCGGGCGGCACGGTTCGCAAGTGTTCGACGCCCGCCGCGAAGAACGAAGCGGCCGAGTCGTAATCGTTCATCGCCAGTCGCCGGCCCATCTCACCCCACGAGCGCAGCTCCGCCGGTTCCAGCACTTGCACCGCCGCAGGCGCGGCTCGCAGAAACTCGAGCGCGGCCCGAAGCGAGATGCTCGCGATTGCCGTGCCGGTTTCGACGATCTGTGTCCGGTAAGTCTCCAACTGCTTAAATGACGGTGGTGATGATCTCGCGAATGCTGCGTTGCAACTCGCGATCGTCGGTTATCGGCGAGCACATCGCGACTTCGGCTGCATCGACCGGTGGGATGCCGAGCGCGATGAGTTGAGCGGCGTAGATCAGCAGTCGAGTAGAAACGCCTTCCTCCAAACCGTGGCCGCGCAGGTTGCGGACCTTCTGTCCGATCAGAACGAGATCGCGCGCGGTGCCTTCATCGACGCCGCCTTCGCGCGCCACGATCTCCGCTTCCATCTCCGGCGGCGGGTAGTCGAATTCGATCGCCACGAATCGTTGTCGCGTCGACTGCTTCAGGTCCTTCAGAATCGACTGGTAACCGGGGTTGTAAGAGACGACGAGCATGAAGTCCGCGGGCGCTTCGAGAATCGTGCCGCGCTTTTCGATCGGCAGGCGGCGGCGGTGGTCAGTCAGCGGGTGAATGATCACGACCGTGTCTTTGCGCGCTTCGACCACTTCGTCGAGATAACAAATTGCGCCGTTGCGGACGGCGGACGTCAGCGGCCCGTCGTGCCAGATCGTCTCTTCGCCTTCGAGCAGGAAACGTCCGACGAGGTCCGTCGACGACAGGTCTTCGTGGCAGGCGACAGTGATCAGCGGTCGTTCGAGTCGCCAGGCCATGTGCTCGACAAAGCGCGTCTTACCGCAGCCGGTCGGGCCCTTGAGAATCACCGGCAGCTTCGCCGAATGAGCTGCTTCGAAGAGCTCAACTTCCCGCCCGACAGGCAGATAGTAAGGTTCCGCCGCGACTCTGT
>DASTOZ010000570.1:0-9938 GCA_035762365.1 Pyrinomonadaceae bacterium
GCCACCTGCGTGACGACGAGCGCGCGGCCCCAACCAAACCAGCGACCGCCGCCGCTCATTCTTCCATCTTTCAACGATGGAGTGAGATCAAGACGCGTCGCACGCCACGCGGGCGCCAAACCAAACACGATCGCGGCGACGAATGAGACGAGGGCAGTAAAAGCGACAATGCGCAGATCGAATGGCGCGCTGAGAGAAAGCCGCGCGCCCGCGCTGAAAGTGTTCTGTCCGCTGGACAGCACCGCGAGCAAAAGGTCACTGGACCACGAAGCCAGCAAAAGACCGAGTGCGCCGCCCAGAAACGCGAGTAACAAACTCTCAGTCAATAACTGTTTGACGATGCGCCAGCGCGACGCGCCAAGCGCGAGCCGCAAGGCGATCTCTTTTTCCCGCGCGGCGGCGCGAGCAAGCAACAGGTTCGCGACGTTGGCGCACGCAATCAACAGAACAAGACCAACCACCACCATCAACAGTCGCAGAGGTTTTGAAAACTCCTGCCGCAGCGCGTTGAACCCGTGGGCCGCGGGTGCCGTTCGCAGCGCAAGTTTCTGAATGGCGTCTCGCCTTTCAGGAGTGAGTTCCGATCCGGCCGTTTCGAGTGCGTCCTGCTGTACGATCAACGAGAGTGCCGAGCGTGCCTGATCCTCGCCGGCGCCGTTCTGCAAGCGCCCGACGATGAAAGGCAGCGTGCTCTCGCTGATGCGCGTGCGTCGCGGCAGGATCAACTCGCCGCTTCGCGAAGGCAGAAACACATCCGGAGCGCTGCCGACGATCGCGCCGAAAAACTCCGGCGGCGCCACGCCGACAATCGTGAATGGCCGATTGTTGACGATCAGGTTTTGTCCGACGATCGAAGGACTCGAACCGAACCGTCGTCTCCAATAAGCGTCGCTGATCACTGCGACTTGTTGGCTCGATCCTTCACTGTCGTCAGTTTGAGTGAACGTTCTTCCGAGCGCAGCTTCGACGCCGAGTGTCGAGAAGAAACTGCCGGATACGAGTTGTCCTTCGATCACTTCCGGCGAACCGTTGAAGCTCGCGTTGATGCGCGTCGCGGACCCGAAGTAACAAGCATCGGCGAGCAACTGGTTTTGCGCGCGCAATCGTTCGTAAGTGCGATGCGAGATGTTGGTCGAACGCTTGAGCGACGGCTCACCGGTCTCGAGAAACACCAGTTGCTCCGGTTGCCTGACTGGCAGCGTCTTCAACAGGACCGCATCGAGCAAACTAAAGATCGCGGCATTCGCGCCGATCCCGAGCGCCAGCGACAGCACAGCCATCGCCGTGAACCCCGGGTTCTTGATCAGCATTCGAAATGAATAACGAAGGTCGTTCACAAGAACTGTGTTACTCGTATCGCAACGCCACCGGCGGATCGACTTTCGTCGCGCGCCGCGCCGGGATGTAGCACGCGATCAGCGCGACGACACTCAGCAGCACCGCGATCAACGCGTAAGTAAACGGATCTGAGACTTTGACGCCGAACAACATGTCTGACAGCTTCACCCAACTCTCCAGGTACTTCGTCAAGACGTACGCCGCGATCAGTCCGAGCACGACGCCGAGCCCCACGAGCACCATCCCCTGCCAGACAATCATCTTCAGGACGCTGACACGGTCGGCGCCGAGCGCCATGCGAATGCCGATCTCGTGCGTACGTTGAGATACGGTGTATGCCAGCACGCCAAACAATCCGATGGCTGCGAGCTGTTGGGCCAGCAATCCGAAAAGCGTAAACAGTCTGGCAAACAAGCGCTCCATGCGAAGCGTTTCGTCAGCCTGTTCGACTTGTGTCCTAATCAGGCCGATCGGCAGGTTCGGCTCGACTTCTTTAATTGCCTCGCGCATCGCGGCGACGATTGCCGTTGGCTCACCGGCAGTGCGCACTTCGAACGTACCGTCTTGCATCGGACGCTCCTGACGGAAAGAGGCGTAAACAGTCGGCGGTATCCCATCACGTTGCCGCGCGTACATTGCGTCTCTGGCAACGCCAACGATCTCGAGGTCGTCGGGCTTTGAAGTATCGAATGTGAAGCGCTTGCCGATCGGGTTCTCGTTGGGAAAATACTTCGCGGCGAAAGTTTGATTGACAACTACGACTTTGGGCGTCTTCGTATCGTCTTGCGCCGTCAACGTGCGTCCCTGGAGCAACGGAATGCCCATCGCCTCGAGAAAGTTCTCGCGCACAATATGTCGATAACTCTCGCCGTTCGGCTTGTACCGTCCCTCCGAATCGGGCGTCGCGTTCAGGGCCTCACGCAGAAACACGCCGCTCGTCATCGAACTTTGTGACAGCAAGGCCATGCGGGAAAAAGTCACCGCTTGTACGCCCGGGACCGTCTCGATGCGCTCGCTGAGCCGGGCATAGATCTGCCGGAGTTGTTCGTCTTTATATCCGATGTGGCCCGGCGAGACCTCAAACAGCAGAAGGTTCTGAGTATTGAAGCCGAGGTCGACCCGTTGCAGATTGATAAGCGTGCGCACAAACAACCCCGCGCCCACCAGCAGTAACAGCGAGAGAGCCACCTGCACCACCACCAGTCCACGACTGAGCCATGAACGATGGACCGCGCTCGAGGTTCGTCCAGCTTCTTTTAGCGACGGCGTGAGATCGAGTTTTGTCGCTCGCCAGGCGGGAGCGAGCCCAAAAACGATTCCGGTCACGAGCGATAACGCCAGCGTGAAACCGAGGACTCGGAGGTCGAGCCGCGGTTCGAATGCGCGCATAACCTGACCTCCCCAATCGGTGACGGCGAAGAGTCCGTCCTTGATCCACAGAGCGAAGATCGTTCCGAGACCACCGCCGATAAGTGAAAGCAACAGGCTTTCGGTCAACAACTGCCGGATTAAACGTAGTCGACTTGCGCCGAGTGCCACTCGCAGGCCGATCTCTTTCTGGCGCGATGCTGCGCGTGAGAGCAGGAGGTTCGCAACGTTGGCGCAAGCGATCAAGAGGACCAGCCCGACAACGCCGAGCAGGAGATAGAGTGACGGTGCGTAGTTGCGCCGTATCCACATCTCGCCCTGGCCACCTGGATCTGCAAAGAGTCGCGGGTACTGTTGCGGATCGAGATTGCCGATCTTGTTTCCGCCCGTCGCCGCAGCTTGCGCCTGTCGCGCCGCGCGATGTTCAACTACGGATTGCTGAAATGCATGCTCCAATTGCGCCTGGGCCTGCTCGCGCGTTGCGCCGGGTTTGAGCCGGCCCATCAACCGCAACCACCAAAGACCCGCGCCGTTGAAGAGCGACTGCTTTTTATCGACATGGAGCAAGGGCTCGAGCTGCAACGGAATAGTCACGTCCGGACTCGAGCCGACGTTCATCGTTCCGTTGAAACCCGGACGGGTTATGCCGATCACCGTGAATGCGACGTTGTTGAGATTAATCTGTTTGCCAACGACGGCCTTGTCACTGCCGAAACGTTCCTGCCAGTAGCGATGACTCAGGACAGCGACAGGAGCGGCGCCGGGTTTGTCGTCGTCATCGCTCAACAACCGTCCAAGGAGTGGCTGCACACCCAGTCCATTGAAATAGTTTCCGGAAACCACTTGTCCTTCCGTGAGTTCCGCTTGTCCGTTCGCATTTACATTCAACGAGACTTCGGAAAACGCGAACACATCCGACATCGGGCCTTGCTGTTCGCGCATGCGCTGGTAACTCTGGAACGGGAACGACGTCATGAGGCGCTGACCAGTGGCCGGATCGGTCCTGGAACTGCCGTAATAACCACCGGCGCTAAACTCGCGCGGGGCTACGGAGCGGAACAGGACCAACCGATCGGGCTCCTTCACCGGCAGCTTCTTCAGCAGCATTGCATCGACGACACTGAACAACGCCGTATTAGCGCCAATGCCCAGCGCCAGCGATAGCAACGCGATCGCAGTGAGGCCTTTTTGTTTCAGCAACATGCGAAAGCCGTAACGCAGATCCTGAATCAACGTATGCATTTGCCGATCACTCCTCCCGTAGCGCCTTCATCGGCTCGACTCTGCTGGCGCGCCAGGCGGGCGCCAGACATGCCGACCAGGCAACGACCAGTAGCAGCGCGAACACCGCGCCAAAAGCACGAACGTCGAATGCTCCTACTCCAAACAGCGTCGACTGCATGGCACGCCCGACGAGATACGCGCCTGCCAGTCCAATCGCCGCGCCGAGAAAGGCCAGCAGTGTCCCCTCTTTCAGGACCATGCCGACCACGCCTGAACGCTGCGCACCGAGCGCCATGCGCACGCCGAATTCCCGCGTCCTTTGCGCAACGCCAAACGCCATCACGCCATAGATCCCAACCGCCGCCAGTAACAAACCCAGCGCCCCAAAACTCGCAAACAACACGACGCTGAAACGATCGATCGCCAACGACTCGCTCACGATATCGTCAACGGTTTGCAATCCGGCCAGCGGTATGTCCGGATCGACCGCACGCACCGCAGCGCTGATACTCTTCATCACGGCTTCCGAATCGCCTTGCGTCCTGATAGTTAGCGACGCCTGTGGCCGCGGCATCTGCGCAAACGGAACATCCATCTCCGGAACGTCCTCACGAGCGCCCGCGCCGCGCACATTGTGAAAGACGCCAACGATCTGCCACTCGACAGGATTTCCTCGCGGTCGACCGGGAACGAACACCGGCGCCAGGATCCGCTGCGTCAACGGATCGACACCCGGCAGATACTGCTTAACAAACTGTTCGTTAACCACTGCGACGCGCATCGATGTTGCCGTGTCGAATTCGTTGAGACTTCTACCCTGAATGAGACGAATGCCAAGCGTGTCGATGTATTGCGAAGACACCGCTTGCAGCGCAGTGAAGCGCCGCACCGAAGGATCAGACGGTTGGCCCACGATATTGATGCGCGCTCCGCCACCCGCGCCGCTTCCCGGGTAACCCGTCATCACAGCGGCATGCACCACGCCCGGCAGCGACCCGACACGTTCGAGCATCGTTTCGTAGTACGCTCTGGTCTGATCCGGTCCGTTCAGCCGTTGCGGCGGGACCGGTAGGCGAAAAGTGATGAGGTTATCGGTGTCGATTCCGAGGTCGATGCGCGTAAGGTTCCAGAAGCCACGTAGTGCGAGACCGCCGGTGGCGAGCAACGTCAGCGCCAGTGAAAACTCGGCAATGACAAGTGCGCGCAGCGCATTGCGACGCATTCCGGCGCTGCCTGTGCGTCCTCCGAGTTTGAGCACTTCGTTAAGATCGAGACGAGTCGCTTGCCACGCCGGCGCTGCGCCAAACAAAAGTCCGGCAATCACAGTCACGCCGATTGTGAACAACAAAACAGGGATGCTGATCCGGATGTTCGCTTCGGACGGCAGCATCGTGCCCACGGGCGGCATGACGGCGGTGATCGCCCGCACGATCAAGCTCGTGAGAAAAACACCGAGCCCGCCACCGAGCACCGCGAGCACGAAACTTTCGGTCAAAAACTGAGCGAACAATCGACTGCGCGACGCGCCCAACGCTGCCCGCACCGCCACTTCTCGTTGACGGGAAGTGCCGCGCGCTAACAGCAGGTTCGCGACGTTCACACAACCAATCAACAAGAGAAACGCGACTGCACCCAGCAACAGCCAAAGGTTACGGCGAGTCGATTCAGTCACGAAGTTGAGGTGCAACGGTTCGACGCTGATGTTGCGGTTCGAATTTGATTTGGGAAATTCGTTTTGCAGTTGAGAGGCGATGACGTTCATCTCCGCCTGGGCCTGATCGATTGTGACGTCGTCCTTCAACCGGGCCATCACCGACACGAAATTCGCATCATGAGTGATCTCTTCCGGTCGGAACGAAAGCGGCGCCCATAGCTGTGAGTTGAATCGATCGTGCATGCCCGGCGGCAGGATGCCGACCACGGTGTAAGGTTCACTGTTCAACCGAATCGGTTTGCCGATGAGATCGCGGTTTCCGCCATACTGCCGCAGCCACAGCCGATGGCTGAGTATGACGACGTGATCTTTGCCGGGTTCTCCTTCTTCAGGCAGGAAGTCGCGGCCGAGCAAGAGCGGTAGTCCTTCCATGGTGAAGAAGCCGGGAGTTCGTCGTGAGCCGGGAACCAACTCCGGACGATCGCCGCCGGAGACGTTGAAGCCGTCGCCGGACCATGCGTTCATGGCGGCGAACGACGTGCTTCGTTTTTGCCATTCGAAGAAATCACCTGCGGCTACTGAGTTTCTGCCGGCAGGTAACTTAGACCAGACCATCACGAGCTGATCCGACTTGGGATACGGCATTGGCTCGAACACGGCGTAGACCACGCTGAACATCGCCGTGGTGGCGCCGATTCCGAGGGCGAGCGTCAGCACGGCGGTCACAGCAAACCCCGGGCTCTTCGCCAACGTCCGCAGGCCGAAACTCAGATTTTGTTTAAGTATTCCGAACATCTATTTTCCTCGGCGACTACATGGATTGTTACTCGGTTCGCAGCGCGACAAGCGGATCGACTCGCGTTGCGCGTCGCGCGGGGAGATAACATGCGAAAAATGCAATCGTGGTGAGCACCAACGGCACGACGGCAAACGTCAGCCGATCGGTTGCGGTAACGCCGAAAAGCATCTCGGTCATGACGCGCGTCGCGGCAAATGCGCTCACGACGCCAATCACCAGGCCCAACAGCGTCAACAACATTCCTTGCCTGATAACCAGCCGGAGCACGTCGCGCGGCTGCGCACCGAGCGCCATGCGCACGCCGATCTCGTGCGTGCGTTGGACCACGGTGTACGACACGACGCCGTAAAGACCGACACACGCCAGCGCCAACGCCAGCGTTGCAAACAGCGCGAGCAAAAGCGTCTGAAACCGTTCGCGTGAAACAGCCGTGGCGAGCACGTCGTCCATTGTCCTGACGTTTGAAATCGGCTGGTCTTTGTCGACAGCCCAAACAGCCTGCCGCACCGCCTGGGCCAGACTCGCGGCGTCGGCACTCGTGCGCACGACGAGATCGCGCGGCGCGACGAAGCCGCGCCACTCCTGCGCGTAGGGAACGTAGAGCTCGAAGTTCTGCTCGCCGTAGAGTCCGTTCTGCCGCACGTCGCCGACGACGCCGGCAACGATGGCCCACGGATTTCGCGAGTCGACTGGTCCAATCTTCAGCCGCTTGCCAGTCGGGTCCTCGCCCGGCCAGAAGTGTTCGGCCATCCGTCGATTGATGACCATGACCGGCTGCGAATCGGCAGTGTCGCGCGAGTCAAAAACTCGCCCACGCTGCAACGGAATGCCCATGGCGCGGAAATAATCTGAGCTGACGACGCGATAGAGCGCCCGCGGCAGATCCATGTCGCCGGGCGCAGCGCGTCCTTCGACGCTGAAGCTGAAGTACATCGCGCTGAACGACAGTGGCAGAAACGAGATCATCCCCGCCGAATCGACGCCCGGTATCTCGTCGACTCTGCGCAGCACTTCGTCGTAGAAAGCGCGCCGCTGTTCCGGCCTCGCATATTTCTGGCCCGGCAACACCATGCGCATCGTGAGCAGATTGTCACTGCGGAATCCGGGATCGACCCGGCGTAATTGGTGAAAACTCCGGATCAGCAGTCCACCGCCGACGAGCAGGACCACCGCAAGCGCCACTTCCGCGACGACCAACACGCGGCGCACGTATCGTCCGGACATTCCGCCCGCGACGTCGCGCCCGACTTCACTCAACGTCTCGCCGGGTTTCGATCGCGACGCTTGAATCGCAGGCACTGCACCAAACACGATCGCCGTCAGAACAGTCACGCCAAGCGTAAAAGCAAACACGCGTGCGTCGACCGAAACGCTTTGAAGTTTCGAAAGACTCTCGGGCGCCAGCGTCGACAACCACTGCACGCCCCACGTCGCGCCAAGCAGTCCGAGCAATCCGCCCCCCACTGCAAGCAACATGCTCTCGACCAGCAGTTGTCGAATGATTGCAACACGACTCGCGCCCAACGCCATGCGGATCGCGATCTCGCGTCGCCGGGTCGTGGCCTGGGCCAACAAGAGATTCGCGACGTTGGCGCATGCGATGAGCAGCACCAGCACGACCGCCGCAAACAGGATCAGGATCGGCGTGCGAAGATTGCCAACGTAGTCTTCGTGAAACGAAGTGACGAGAAAACCGAGACCTTCATTCGTGCGTGGGTATTCACTCGACAAACGCGCCGCGATCGCTTCGACTTCGGCGTTCGCCTGGTCGATTGTCACCCCAGGTTTCAAACGGGCAACGACGCGGACGTAATGATCGCCACGGCCGCTTGCCTCTTCCGGCTCCATGGCCCACGGCGTCCACAGCTCGCCTTCACGCACCGGGAAGAAGAAGTGCGGCGGCATCACGCCGACGACGGTATACGACTCAGCGTTGAGCGTGATGTTACGACCGACGATCTGCGGATCGCCGTTGAATCGTCGTCGCCACAGCGTGTCGCTCAGCACGACGACGCGATGCAGGCCGGGCTGGTCCTCTTCCGGCAAAAACGTTCGTCCGAGTGCGGGCTTGACACCGAGCAAGGTGAATACGTTCGCAGTGACGAGCCGCGCGTCGAGCCGCTCGGGTTCGCCTGCGCCGGTCAGATTCATGCTCGCGTCGCCGAATGCGCCGGCACCCTCGAATACCTGGTTTTGATTTCGCAGATCGACGTAGTTCGCGGGCGCCATCTCGTTGCGATCGGGTCCGCCGCGCAAACCATGCTCCCAAACACCGACGACGCGATCCGGGTCGCTCAACGGCAACGGTCGCAGCAACACTGAATCGACCACGCTGAAGATTGCTGTGTTGACGCCGATGCCGAGTGCGAGCGTCAACAGCGCCGTCACGGTGAACGCGGGGTTCTTGAGCAGGACACGAACTGCGTAACGAACGTCCTTCATGGTATCTCCGACTTCGATTGCCAATTGCCGATTGTTCGAACCCTTAACGGACTGAGTCAGTCTGAAACGATGAAACTGCAACAATCGGCACTCGCGAATTGCCAATTGGCAATGCCCTCATTCGGATCTCAACGCCGTTAGCGGATCGACTTTCGTCGCCCGCCGCGCGGGGAGATAACAGGCAACCAGCGCGACGATCGTGAGCAACATGGCGATGATCGCGAACGTTGCCGGGTCAGTCGCACCGACGCCGTAAAGCATCGTGCGAATCAAGCGCGTCAGCCCGAAAGCAGCAACGAGACCAAGGACCACACCCGCGAGCGTCATCTTCAGTCCATGGCCCAACACGAGCGTGAATATCTGGCGCCGTGAAGCGCCTAGCGCGACGCGAATGCCGAGCTCGTGAGCACGTTGGCCAACGAGATAAGAGATGACACCGTAGATCCCGAGACTCGCCAGCAGCAGTGCAGCGGCCGCAAACGCACCGAGCACGATCATGGCGAAGCGACGCTGCGACAACGAATCGGCAATCGTTTCATTCATCGTTTGCGTGTTGGAGATGACGTTCTGATTGTTCTGTTGCTGGACGACGTCGCGAATCGAAGTTATGAACGAAGGCGTGATGTCGTTGTCACCGCGCAGGACCACGCCCATGCCGCCGGTGCCTGCGACTTGGCTGTCGGGCGCCGCGCGCAATGGAACATACAACTGCGCCTGCAAGTTCCCGCCGTCGGTGTCGAGGCCCCACTGCTTGACGTGCCCGACAACGCCGACGACCTCATAAGCGCCGTCGTCGTCGATGTTGATGCGCTTACCGATAACTTCTTCGTTGCCGAACTTCTGTTGGGCCAGCATCTCGTCGACAACCATCACACGGGTCGATCGTTCGTCGTCCTGCTTCGTGAAGAAACGTCCTTTCTTCAGGTGGATGCCCATGGCCTCGAGGTACCCGGGCTCGACGACGTAGAACAGCGCCATGTGCATTTCGTTCGCGTTTTCCGGCTTTGGCTGGCCGTCGATCCAGAAGTAGCGATCGTTCTGGTTGACCATCGGCGTGGCGCCCGCGAGAAGCGACGCGGCGGTCACACCGGGCATCTCGTTCAGCCTGTTGCT
>DASTOZ010000571.1:0-6582 GCA_035762365.1 Pyrinomonadaceae bacterium
CTGATCAATATCTCGAACGACGGTTATCTTGGACCAACTGCCGTGATGCGACAGCATCTCGCGAACACGATCTTTCGCGCAGTTGAGAACGGCCGGCCGTTGTTGCGGATCACCAACACGGGATTGTCAGCGTGGATCGGACCAGACGGTAACCTGTTCGATCAGACTCGCCCGTTCGAAACTGATGTGCGTATTTGGCCGGTGACCTCGGCGAAGAGCGACACTTTTTACACGCGGCACGGCGATCTTTTTGTTTACATTTGCGCGGGGATTTCGGCGATTCTCCTGGTCGCGCTTTTTATTGGCAGTAGAAGGAGTTTTAGAGACTTAAGATGAACGAGACGTTGTCACTTCAGGAATTGCGAGTTTCATTTGACGATCTTCGTGCGCGAGTTGAACAACTCGGGAGGTTTCTTTGATGTCCCGAAACGCCGCGAAGAGTTGAACCGTATCGAGGCGCAGGCCTCCGCGCCCGACTTCTGGAACGACCAGCAAGCCGCGCAAAAGCTGCTTCAGACTCGCAGCCGCGTCGAAAGCGACATTCAGCGACAGGAGCGTTTCGAATCGCAGATAGCCGACGCCACAGTGCTCTTTGAGTTTGCGCAGGAAGACGAGAGTTCCATCGACGAGCTGCATTCGTTGCTGCAACGGCTCGAACCCGAGTTGGAGCAGGCCGAAACTGAAATGCTGCTTGCGGGTGACAACGATCGCCGCAACGCGATCTGTACGATTCATCCGGGCGCCGGTGGTACAGAGTCGCAGGATTGGGCCGAGATGCTGTTGCGCATGTATTTGAAATGGGCCGAACAGCATGAATTCAAAGCTGAAGTGCTCGAATATCAACCGGGCGAGGAAGCCGGATTGAAGAGCGTCACTTTCAGAGTCGAAGGCGATTACGCGTACGGCTTGCTGGCCGCTGAAGCTGGCGTGCATCGCCTGGTTCGTATTTCTCCGTTTGATCAAGCGGCGAGGCGGCATACGTCGTTTGCTTCCCTGTTTGTTTATCCGGAGATCGACGACGACATCGAGGTCGATATTCAGGACAAAGACTTGCGCGTCGATACCTACCGTGCGACCGGCGCTGGAGGTCAACACATCAACACCACC
Source organism: Pyrinomonadaceae bacterium (assembly GCA_035762365.1). Lineage (GTDB taxonomy): Bacteria > Acidobacteriota > Blastocatellia > Pyrinomonadales > Pyrinomonadaceae > PSRF01. Next base: position 1,108 of record DASTOZ010000571.1, read on the forward strand.
GACTCTGCCGTGCGCATTACGCATATTCCCACTGGCATAGTCGTTTCCTGTCAAAACCAGCGTTCGCAACATCAAAACCGGGCCGTGGCCATGCAGGTGCTGCGTTCCCGGCTCTATGAACTCGAATTGGAAAAGCGTCAGGCCGAAACAGCGGAGTTGGAAGCGAATAAAGCTGACATCTCCTTCGGCTCGCAGATCAGAAGCTACGTGCTGGCCCCCTATCAGCTCGTGAAAGACACGCGCACCAAACTTGAACGAGGTAACGTCGACGCCGTTTTGGGCGGAGACATCGACGACTTCATCAAAGCTTATTTGCTCGCGCGGAAGGCTGCGTAGAGAGTTACGCATGTAGGCGATGAGGGTTCATTTGTGACTCACATAGTTTTCTTTCGATCATGTGAGTTACTCGTGTTGGCTGTGAGGGTCCTTTAGTGTCATCTACATCTACACATATTGAAGAGCGACCGCGCGTTGTAATCCCGCGCGCGAGTCGAGGCAGCGAAATACTTGCAATCCTTCTGCTTGCGGCAGGACTGCTGCTGGCGCTGTGCCTGATCTCGGCGGCGTTCTATCCGAACGATCCATCGTGGAACTCAGTGGGCCAGGGCGAAACGCACAACTGGGCAGGCGCGATCGGCGCGAACGTCGCGGCAACAGCATTCCAGTTCATCGGACTCGCCGCCTACCTGCTGCCACTGCTGCTCTTCGCCGGCGCGTGGCGTCGTTTCCGCCGGAACGCGATACAGAGTCCGATGACGCGCATCGCCGGTCTACTTGTGCTCGTCATCGCCGCTTCAGCACTGCTTTCGATCTCGCAGATGCATCCGCTATTCGACTCGAGCGTCCAACCCGGGGGTCTACTCGGCTCCGTCGTTGCGCAAAGTCTGGCCAGCGGATTGAGCAGGATCGGCGCGACTGTCCTGCTGATCGCGATCGCAGCGACCGGTCTACTGCTCGCAACTAACTTCTCGTTCATCCGTCTCTACGAAATCGTCGCGAGCCTAATCGTCACGCGCTTCGCCTTCGTCGGCAAAATACCCGAACGCTTCCGCGCCTGGCGACAACTCCGACGCGAACAGGCAGCAAAACGAAAAGAGACGAAGGCCGCCCTCAAAGCTGAGCAGGAAGCTGCCCGCAGCGCCTTGAAGTCGACACTGAACCTTTCGCCGGCCGAGCGCGTCGCCGACTTCATGAAAGAAACTGCGCAAACCGAAAGCGCCAAAGTGATCCGTGGCGAAGCGAAGCGCACCATCACCCCCGAACCGCAGCCGCCGGTGATCGTCGCCAGCGCCGCCGCCGGAGCAGCAGCAGGCGCTGCCGCGCCGCCGGTTCCGACAGTCTCCACGGAACGCTCTTCGCGACGTTCGATCACGACGACCAGTGAAGAAACTGACGACGTCGAGCAGATGGTGAAGGGCGTGTCGGTGTTGCGCGTCAAAGCAGAAGCACCAGCACCGGCGAAGCTGCCATTCGACGCGAGCCGCCGCGACGTCAATTACGACGACTACAACCTCCCCGCGCTCCACTTCCTCAACGAAGCACCGCCGCACAGCGAACAAGCAGACGCGGAACTACTCGCGCTCGCCAACCGTCTCGCGGAAAAGTGCAAAGAGTTCAACGTCACCGGGCAGATCAAACACATCTGTCCCGGTCCGGTCGTCACTACCTATGAATTCAAACCCGATCCCGGCGTGAAGTACTCGCGCGTCGTCTCGCTGGTCGACGACCTCTGCCTCGCGCTCAAAGCCGAATCGATTCGCATCGACCGCATGCCGGGTAAGCCGCACGTCGGTATCGAAGTGCCAAACCCGCGACGCGAGACGATCTTCCTGCGCGAAGTCATCGAGTCGCGCCCGTTTCAGGAGTCGCCTTCGAAACTGACGATCGCGCTCGGCAAGACGATCGATGGTCTCAACTACGTCGCCGATCTCGCGAAGATGCCGCACCTCCTGATCGCCGGAACCACCGGCGCCGGCAAGTCAGTCGGCGTCAACTCGCTGATCGTCTCGATCCTTTATCGCGCGCGTCCGGACGAAGTTAAGTTCATCCTGATAGATCCGAAGCGGCTCGAGCTCGGTCTGTACGAAGACATCCCGCATCTCGCAACGCCCATCATCGTCGATCCGAAAGTCGCGTCGCGTTCGTTGAAGTGGGCCGTCGCCGAGATGGAACGACGTTATCGCGATCTCGCCGGCTGGGGCGTCAGAAACATCGACGGCTACAACACCGAGATCATGCGTCGCAACCTCGTGAAGGAGTACGACGACAACGGCGAACCGTGGAAACCGCTGCCATACATCGTCATTATCATCGACGAGCTTGCCGACCTGATGATGACTTCGGGCCGCGAAGTTGAAGAGTCGATCACGCGTCTCGCGCAAATGGCGCGCGCGGTCGGAATTCACCTCGTGCTGGCGACCCAGCGTCCGTCAGTCGACGTGATCACCGGATTGATCAAAGCCAACTTCCCGTCGCGTATCTCGTTCCGCGTCTCGTCGAAGATCGACTCGCGCACGATCATCGACACGAACGGCGCCGAACAGCTCCTCGGCCGCGGCGACATGCTGTTTCTGCCACCCGGCACGTCGCGTCTGATTCGCGTGCACGGCGCGTACATCGACGAGCAGGAGATCGGCAAGATCGTCGCCCACATCAAAGCCCAGGGCCCGCCGTCGTACGACGAGAGCATCACGCAGTCGGAAGAAGAGGCGCTCGGTCTCGATGCCGGCAGCGGCGAACACGACGAACTTTTCGAAGAAGCGTTGCGCATCTGCGTCGAGATGAAGCGGGCCTCGACGTCGGTGTTGCAACGACGACTGCGCATCGGTTACGGCCGCGCGGCTGCGATTCTCGACATGATGGAACGCGAAGGACTGATCGGTCAGGCAGATGGTTCGCGTCCCCGTCCGGTGCTCGGCCGGGCGTATGAGATGGTCGCCGAGTGGGACGAAATGGGAAGTGCGGAAGACCAGTAGTTTTGGCGCTCGCGCCGTCAATCGACGGCGTAGCTGTGGAGCGCCGCGCACGTGTGCATTTTGCTATAAACCCAGATGCAGCAAAACTTAGGTGCGTTAACACGGATTTTCTCCACAGACTTTTCCACAGTTGCGGTGGAAGATCCGCGTTTCTTGATGGAAGGAAAAACCCGATGCAAACACAACTCTCGACAGCCACCCCAGATGTGGCTTCCTTACTAGCAACCGGTTACCTGATGGAGACTCCAACTCCGGACCCGCCGCCTCCGATCGATCCACCTGACAACCAGGGTGGCGGAAATCTGAGCGACTCGGATACGGAAGAAGAAGCTGAAAGCCAGTAGTCCCGGTGAATTGCAGACTTTGAGCAACGCTCAGAACACCGAGACTCGCCCCGTTTAACTCGAAAGTCTTGCCGAACCTGGATCAACTTCATCGCTCTGCTCGGGAGATCTTTGACGCGGCACTTGCGTCGGTCGATCCGCGACGAGCAGTCGCGCAGGCCATCGTGCGTGATGGCCCGGTAGTCGAAGTGTGCGGTGAGCGGTTCGACGCATCGTCGACGCAGATCTTTGCGATTGCTCTTGGAAAAGCGGCGGCCGCGATGGCGCACGGAGTTGAAGATGCACTTGGCGACAAGCTGACGCGCGGCGTCATCAGCGCACCTGCTTTCTCCGACCCGCTCTCGCGACACTGGGAGATCTTCGCAGGGGGACACCCACTGCCGAACGAAGCGAGTATCGAGGCCGCTGAAGCTGCTTTCAATGTGTTGGACTGGGCCAATGACGTGCGGGGCGTGGTGATCTGTCTGGTTTCAGGTGGCGGCTCCGCGATGTTCGAGTATCCGAAGAGCCCGTCGATTTCGCTTGACGATCTGCGTCGCGAAAACGAGTTGCTCATCGTCGGTGGCGCTCGCATCAGCGAGATCAATGAGGTCCGGCGGACATTCTCCGCAGTCAAAGGTGGACAGCTCGTGCAATACGCGCCGGATGCGCGATTCGTTACCTTGATCGTTTCCGATACAAATCGCGGTGATGAAGCGAACGTCGCTTCCGGTCCGACATTGCCGTCAGACTCACCATATGAAGTGCTGTTGGGGAACTGGACCGCTCTCGAAGCCGCGCACCAAAAAGCAATTGAGCTCGGATTCACCTCGTCGACCATCGCCGAAGACATCTGCGAACAACCGATCCAGGACGGTTGCGACCTGCTTCTTGCCGCTGTGAAAAACACACATTGTTTGATCTCTGGCGGGGAGTTTTCTTGTCCCGTGCGCGGCCCTGGTGTCGGCGGCAGAAACCTCGAGACCGTTTTGCGTTTAGCAATGGATCTCGACCAGCAAGCCGTGGTGCTGAGCGCCGGGACAGACGGTATCGACGGCAACAGCCCCGCCGCGGGCGCGATCGCCGACCAAACCACCATCGCGCGCGCTCAAAGTCTCGGTCTCGATCCCGCCGAATTCCTCGCTCGCAGCGATTCCTACACCTTCTTTGAACGGTTGAACGACCTGATCGTCACCGGCCCCACTGGGACAAATGTCCGCGACCTACGAATTTTCATAACTTCTTCTTGACTCCAAACTGCCTGACCGAATATAAGCTCTACTGCAACTTCCGCCCGGAGCCGCCAGTTTGTCGACATCGATTAATACGGAAACTACTATCCCGACCGCGCCGCCGGATTCCGGTTCGCTGACATTTTCCGAACTGGTCGAGCACTTGAATGCCCAGACCTCTCCACCATCGCTCGAACAAATCAATGAGTGGCTGGCAAACGTCGAGATATCTCCGCTGGAAATCGAGCCTTTTCTCGGATTCAAAGAGGGAAACTACTGGCGCCACCGGGTTTGTCGCAACCAAGCCGTCGAGATGCTGGTAATCTGCTGGCGGCCCGGTCAAAAAACCCCGATTCATGACCACAACGGATCGCATGGTGTCGTCCGTGTCCATAAAGGACTCATGTGGGAAACGACCTTCTGCTACGAGGAGGAACGCGGCTTGTGCTACAACACAGGCCGCGAGTGTCCCACCGGAACGGTGACCGGGGCCGGCGTGCCCGACATTCATCAGCTTGGTAATCCCGAAGTAAGTGGACAGGACCTGATTACGGTTCATGTTTACGCGCCGCCGCTCGGAGTTCTTAATCCGTACAAGGTGGGGAGTGCCCAGGTAGACCTTTACACCCCGAATGACTTTCCGACGTAAGACATGCTTCTCCCAAAGCTGTCGCGTTTGGAAAGTGAGGACCGGTAAAAACTCTCGCCGAGTTTTCGTTTCATTCCTATCACTCGCAGTGCTTGCCTTCAGCTTTGCGTGTCGAGGGACACGCGCGCCTGAGTCGCCTTCGGAGTTGACGGTTGCGGCTGCGTCCGATCTGACGCCGGCGTTTGAAGAGATCGGGCGCGTGTTTGAAGCGAGTCACAAAATCAAAGTCGTTTTCGTGTTCGGTTCGACGGGTTTGCTCACGAAGCAGATCGAGAACGGGGCGCCGTTTGATGTCT
>DASTOZ010000572.1:0-3691 GCA_035762365.1 Pyrinomonadaceae bacterium
CGACCGAGCCGCCGCGTCATGCGGCGCCTCGCCTTTGTCGTACGCCGACGCGTGCGCCTCGTCAGCTTCGCCGCCGGCCGGACGTTCGAGGAACCGTTCCTTGCCCCAGAACGTCATGGCCATCAAACGTGTCATGTAGAACGCCGTACACGTCGCGGCGATCGTGCCGATGAGCCACACGAGCCAACCCAGAGGAATGAACGTAGTCGATGCTGCGTTCCAAAGGATCTCGTCCTTGGACCAAAACCCGCTGAACGGAATGATGCCGCAGATCGCCAACCACCCGGCAAAGAACGTCCAGTACGTGTAGGGCATGTACTTCTTCAACCCGCCCATGCGACGCATGTCCTGTTCGTGGTGCATGCCGTGAATAACGCTGCCCGCGCCGAGGAACATCAGCGCCTTGAAGAACGCGTGCGTCATCACGTGAAAGATCGAGATCGCGAACGCGCCGACACCCGCGGCCATGAACATGAACCCAAGCTGCGAAACGGTCGAATACGCGAGCACCTTCTTGATGTCGTTTTGCGTGATGCCAATGATGGCGGCGAAGATCGCGGTCGCCATGCCGATGAGCGCAACAACCAGCAGCATCGTTTGCGAGTGCTGGAAGATCACGTTCGTGCGCGTGACCATGTAGAGACCGGCAGTCACCATCGTTGCGGCGTGAATCAGCGCCGAAACGGGTGTCGGTCCGGCCATCGCGTCCGGCAGCCAAACGTGCAGCGGCAACTGCGCCGACTTACCACACGCGCCGATGAAAAGACCGAGCGCGATCCACGACAGAACGCCCCAATGACCGAGCAACTCAATCGGATACGACTTCGCCTGGTTGAAGACTTCCGTGTACTGCGCGCTGCCGAACGTCGCAATGATGCCGAAGATCGCGAGCGCGAAACCGAAGTCGCCGACGCGATTGGTGATGAACGCTTTGCGCGACGCATTCGCCGCTTCCTGTCGATCGAAGTAGTAACCGATCAGCAGGTAGGAACACAGACCCACGCCTTCCCAACCCACAAACATCATCAGGAAGTTTGAGCCCATTACGAGCACGAGCATCGCGAACATGAACAATCCCATGTACGCGAAGAAGCGGTAGAAACCCGTTTCGCCGTGCATATAGCCTGTCGCGAAGATGAAGATACACAAGCCGACGCCCGTGACGATCAACATGAACACGGCAGACAACGGATCGAGCTGATAACTCCACTCGATGTTGAGCAGCGCATAACGTGGCGGATCGACCGTCATGTAAGCCTGTGGCTTGTGCTCTGCTCGTTGTTCCGGCGTGAGCGACGCCTCGTGTTCCGCGATCTGTCTTTCGAGGTCCATGTCGCGGCGCGCGGCTGAACCCTGGTTCACACTGACGGCGCCGCCGGGAATCCAGGTGAAACCAAACCCGTCCTGACTTGTGAGATACGCATTGGGCCAATGCGGATGACCACCGAATCCATACGAGTAGACCGCGGCGACGCTGATGAGAAACGCCAGCGCCACGGATCCGACCGCAATTCCGCCAATCAGTCTTTCAGAGAAGCGAAACTTCCGGCCGAGCAGACCGTTGATGGCCGCGCCAATCAGTGGAAGTAGGGGAACTAGCCAGATGTACTTGTACATTTAGGACTTTGTTCTTTGTACTTTGTTCTTTGTACTTTGTTAGTAAAACCAAGCACAAAGTACAAAGCACGAAGCTCTCTTAGTTACCACTTTAATAAGTCGATCTCGTCAACCCAGATGGTTTCCTTGTTCCGGTAGAGCGCGATCACGATTCCCAGGCCGATCGCCGCTTCCGCGGCCGCCACGACGATCACAAACACCGTGAAGAGCTGTCCGGCAACCGCGTTGACATTGCCTGTGTCCTGCAAGTAGCGCGAGAAGGCGATGAAGTTGAGGTTCGCGGCGTTCAGTATCAACTCGATCGACATAAAAATGACGATGATGTTGCGCCTGGTCAGAACCCCCGCGACGCCGATGATGAAAAGCAGTGCGCCGATTACGAGAAACTTCGAGAGGTCGGGATGCTTGGCCGACTCCCAGGCTCGCCAGAAACTTTCCACTAACGCCGACCAAAAACCGCCTGAGCTTGCCCCCTCCTGAAACAAGAACGCCAGTGTTGGAATGAAAAAGTTCAGCATGTTATTCCGATCGAGGCTGCAACTTCGCAAGTTCCGGATCGAGCGCGATCTCTTCCTGCAGAGTTTCGGGATCGACGTCGTCAGCCGACGCCTCCTGCTTCAGCGTGCGCGCCAACATCACCGATCCGATGATGGCAACCAGCAGCAACACGCTCGCGATTTCAAACGGCAACGACGCGTAGCGATACAGGCTGGCACCTATCAACTCGGTATCCGTCGTAATGCGACTTGTGCCTGTCGCTCCCTTGGCGAGTGAGCGATCGCGGGCCACTTGTTCCGCTGCGGCCGCGAGAGGATCGGTCTTGTTTTTCGCCTGCAAAGCGGGATAGCCCTGACTCACCGCATACAGCACGCCGCCGACCAACAGCAAACAGAAGATCAAACTCGTCGTGACCTGCCGCTGGTTGTTGAAGATCTCTTCGCGTCCCTTCTCTTCGGCGCCCACGTTTACGAGCATGATCACGAACAGGAAGAGCACCATCACACCGCCGACGTAGACCAGAATCTGCACGCCGGCGATAAACTCCGCGCCGGACAGCACAAAAAGCGCGGCCACGGAAACGAGCGACGAGATCAGAAACAGCGCGCTGTGAACAGCATTGCGCGCCATCACGGTCAACAACCCCGCGAAGATCGCGGCCAGCGCGAAGATCCAGAAGAAGAGGGCTTCGTATCCCGAAAGGACCATGTTCTTTGTTCTTGGTGCTTTGTATGGTCTTTGGTCTTAGGTCTTTGGCCTTTGTTTCTTGTGTGCTTTCAACAAAACGACGTACAAAGCACCAAGTACAAAGAACAAAACACTAAGACCTAAGACCCAAGCCCAAAGACCTAACTTGTATATTTCACAGTCTCGCGGCCCTGCTCGAGCATCTCGCGGTTCCAGACGAATCCGGCGCGCGAGTAGGTCGCCAATTCGAAATCCTGCGTCAACTCCAGGCACGACGTCGGACACGCTTCCTGGCAGAGTGCGCAGAACATGCAGCGCGACGTGTCGAATATGAACTCGTCGAGCACTTTCTTGCGCCGGGGTTTTCCCGCCACGACGATCTCGACGTCCATGGCGATCACGTCGATGCAGTCTTCGGGACAGGCGATCGCGCACAGGTTACAGGCGATGCAGAGCGTGTCGTGCGTTTCCGGATCCATGTTCAAACGCGGCGCGCCGTGAAATCGCGGCGCCACATCAGGACGGACCTTCGGATACTGTTCGGTATAAATTCCCTTGCCCGCGACCGCGTCTTTATCAGTGATCGCGCCGAGGTTGTACTTCAGCGTCAGCCCCATCCCCTTCAGCAGATCGACAAAGAAGAAGCGTTTGAGCTTCTGCGCGAATGTTGGTTTTGGGGTTTTAACTAACGGCATTTGTCACCTCATTTCACGCCGCCCGTGCCGGCTTACCTTTCGGCACGTTCACCAGCCTGATATTGCGGCGCTGCGTCTTGAGATTGAAGTCGCGTGAGCGCCAGTTGATCCGCGCCAGCAGCGCGCCGGTGATGAACAGGCCCGCGACGCCGAACGCGATCATGACGCCTTTTCCAGTCGCGGTCAGATTCAAT
>DASTOZ010000573.1:0-3876 GCA_035762365.1 Pyrinomonadaceae bacterium
CGTTCTCCGGTTTGTCGATGTTCTGACCGCTTGCCAGGACCTTGATGTTCTGCAACACGATCTTCGAAATCGGGTCCTGCCTGACAATACCTTCAGGATCGATCGTCACGACGACGTCGACGAGTGTACCGGGCTGAATGAATCCGGAGATGCCGGCGGCATCGTCGACCTTGACGGTCATCGCGCGATAACCTTCAGGAATGATCGCCGACAGACCGGCCGCGGTACCTTCCGCTGCCAGTCGTGATTCCGTGATCGGCTCGCGCGCCGCGATGTTCACCACCGCGACACGACCGGCCAGCTTATCAGCCGAGTCGAAGGCGCCGTCAGGTGTGGACTCTTTCGGAAATTGGACCATCATGATCTGCTCGGCAACGATCTTGCTGCCGATCGGGATGCCCACTTTCGCCACGGCGATACTATTCAGGTTCTTCGTGTAGGCTTGGGCGCTCGACAAGTATTTGCTGACTGACACGGCAGCGAGCACCCCAAATATCAGCGCCCCCACCAAAACTATGAAGAAACGTTTGTTTCGCATGGAATCAACTCTCCGTTCTCGCCAGGTCCAAGCCTGGTTGGTTGCCGCTGGTTAAGCGTGAAAGATCGCAGTTGCGATAATGGCGCCGATAGTGATCGCCGCACCGTACGGAATGGTGAGGCGACGATCAGCGGGGACACTGAATTTGGGCATTTGCCATCCCGGCAACAAGCCAACCAGGATCTGCAACACCCGATGCATCGTCGTGCCGAAGGCTCCGTTGCGCAGCACGGTCACGAGCGCGAGTAGACCACCCGTCAGCACCACCACCAGGAACGTCGGCAGCACCATGTGCGCACCGATGATCGATCCGATAGCGGCGAACAGTTTGACGTCGCCCGCGCCCATCGCTCCGAAGACGTGCAAGATGAACATCAGAGTGAAAGCCAGCAGGCAACCACCAATGCTGTTGAAAGCGCCGTTCAACCCGCCGATGGCGAAGTTGATCGTCAGTCCGCTAATCAGAGTGGCAATTACGAATGGATTAGGAATGCGGCGATACCGCACGTCGTGGTAGATGATCAGAACGGCGAGCGGAACTAAGAAAAGTTCAAAAACTGTTGCGCTTGGGCTAAGCATTTTCGGCTAATTTGCTTTGCTGGAATTCAGCGTAAAGATAGCGGCGCACCTGTGTAGTCGAGCTTCACAAGGCGCGCCACCCGATGGCAGTCAGGAGACCAAAGTTCAATTGATGAAATCTTCCAATGCTTCGATCTTTGCCCCGATAGTCATTGAGGCTTGAGCCTCCAAGCCGGCAGCAGAACGTTCATGTCGCTGCCGGCATGTTTAATCCGACATTACGGAGTGGTGGTGCTGCCCGTATTGATCGTGTTGGCCAGACCGTTGATCTTGGTGCCGATGCTGCTGCCGAGCAGCTGGAAAGCGGCGACGCATGCCAACGCGACGAGCGCTGCGGCAACTGCGTATTCCGAAAGTTCAAGACCGGTTTCATCACGCAAAAATCTCTTAATCATTTTGTTGCTCCTTTTGGGTGTTCGATTAGGCTTATTGCTGCGAGTGAGCGGACAAGGGAATGCCGCCTCGGGAATCGTCACCAGCGCATGTGGCACGCACGGTAGAGAGCGGAACCGGATTGGCCGTGCGGCGGCCAAAGCCATTGATTCCACTCAACACGGCACTCGATAACGTCAACAACAGCAGTAATACTTCGTTATCCTTGATCCCCGCGGTCTTGATGCTAACGAGAATTGCCAGCGCCAGGAACGGAGACAGGATTACGAGCATTACAACTGATGCCAGGTTTCTAGTGGTGTTCGATTTCATAAGGTTTGTCTGCTCGCCAGTTGATGCGACGCAATGTTGCTTCGCGACGTGCATGACAATTACAACCGGTGTGCCATTGGGTCAGTGTTGAGTTTGTTGGGGTTTTGCTCGTCCCGCTCGTTTGTTTTGTAGCTTGCGGTTGACAAGCTCAGGTGGTCCAGAACGACTAAACCAGCAAAATTCAGGTTTTACTTGGGATTCGTGTTGTCGCCCGTGGTTGACAAGTGTGAAACCGCGGATGACAGGGATGACACGGATTAGGCGCGGTACTGCATGCCGGGTTCGGTGTCTTCCTGGAGGAAGTCGCCGATGTCGATCGCGAGTCGTTTGAGTTTCTTGTAGAGAGTTTGGCGGGAACCAAGTCCGAGCGCTTCGCTGGCCTTGGCGACGTTGCAGTCGTGTCGCTTGAGAGTTTCAGTGATAACGCGGCGCTCGTAGTTCTCGAGCAAATCTTCCAGTTTCTCCGCGGGTGGCAGGTTTCCGCTGTTACCTTGCGGGAAGATCCGGGCGCTGATGTTCTGCGGTCGAATATAGCCGTCGTCTTCGGCGTAAAGGACCAGCCGCTCCATTTCCGCCGCCAGTTCGCGCACGTTACCCGGCCATGAGTAAGTCTCGAGAATCTGGATCGCGTCGGCAGTGATTCCAGAAATGGGCCGCTCGTTCTTCCGCGCGTAATAACTCACGAAATGCGAGATCAACGCCGAGATGTCTTCCGGACGCTCCCGCAGCGGCGGCACCTGGACCGTCAACGTGGCGATTCGATAGTAAAGGTCTTCTCTGAAAAGTTTCTCGCTGACGAGCTGCTCGAGATCCTTGTGCGTGGCGGCAATCACGCGCACGTTTACTTTGCGCGGAGCACGCTCACCAAGTGTGTGAATCTCGCCTTCCTGAAGAAACCTCAGCAGCTTCGGCTGCAAAGAGAGCGGCAGATCCCCGATCTCGTCGAGGAACAACGTGCCGTTCTCCGCGGAACGGATTAACCCTGCCTGGTCCGACATCGCGCCGGTAAACGTTCCGCGACGATGCCCAAACAGCATGCTCTCGATCAGCTCCGCCGGCACGGCCGAGCAATTGAACGGAATAAACTCGCTTTCCGATCGACGACTGAGTCGATGAATCGCTCGCGCCACCAGTTCTTTGCCCGTGCCGGACTCGCCAGTCACGAGAATCGTCGAGTTGGAATCTTTTATACGCTCGATGTTTCGAGCGACTTCGCACATCGCCCGGCTGCTGAAGACCATGCCCGGCAGTGAACTCGCGGGCGCCATCGACGTCACCGGCCTCGTCGTGTTCTCGGCAACGCTGCCGGGCGACTTGTGCGCGTGGGCCAGATGGGCCACATCGCTGAGCGCATTCAGCTCTTTTGCCTGATGTGCCGTTAGTGGTCTGACGCAGCGGCCGTACAGTGCGGCGCCTTCGCGCGTGCTCGACGGCAAAGCCAGCAACAGGCAGATCGAATGATCGCCTTCCTGGGCCGCCGGCGGCCGTCCCTGACTCGCGAAGATCTCCGTAACGACGCCTTCCGCGGTCGCGATCTCTTCGTCCTGCAAACCTTCGGCCCATCGCAGGCTCGGCTTGTGCGCGTCGGCGCCGTCAGTCGAAGTGGCCCAGATCGACAAACCGTAGGTCGGCGCAGTCGCCTCGACCATCAGGCTCATCTTGATCATGACCTCGTAAAGCAGATCCGGACCACCGCTTGCGGCCTCGCACACGGCGCGAACAATGGAACTTATCGGTAGATGGTAAGAATTCGAGTCGGATGTTGGAACGTCCGGCGCCAGGACCGAAGAATCAGACATCGACACCTCTTCCTTGTTACTTGCGAACTCTGGGTCAATTTCGAATGAGGTACTGCGACTTAAAGCGGGGCAAATCCGTGTGGGTTTGGGCTTATCGCCACACGTTCATGAGTCTAGTTGTGCGAGCTTCGACGTGTCAACAACTTTAAATTTGCCCGGATTTTCGTTCGCCATGCGTTCGCCAAAACGGAGGGTTTAAGCGCTGTTAGTTCAAGTAAATGTTGAACTTAGGTAGTTAAAGCGTTGATGAGAAAT
>DASTOZ010000574.1:0-3790 GCA_035762365.1 Pyrinomonadaceae bacterium
AGCAAACAGTGGTCGGTCCTGCCCCGTTCACGACTGGCGTCGTCGGTGGGTTGACGCCCGGTGGATCTACTACGATCGGCGGCGGCCTGGAAGCAGCACGCTTGCAGTTTCCGGTGCAGGTCACAAACCCGCGGTCCATCCTCTTGTTGACCGACGGATTGCAAAACACGCCGCCGATGATCCAGATGGTCGAAGCCGGGCTCGCCGGGATCGACGTCAACGTCATTGGTTACGGGACCGAAGCAAGTCTCGACGGCGAGTTACTGACAAATCTCGCCGGCGCTCACAACGGACTCTACACGCGCGCGATGAGCCCGTTGCATCTGAAGAAGTTTTTCTCGTTGGCGTTCGGCAACATCTTCGAGGCGGGCGCTGCCGTCGATCCGGAGTTCTTCTTACCGGCACAGACAAACAGCGCTTCGCCGCTCACGTTCGACGTGTGTGGAGAAGAGAACGTGACTGTCGTCGTCGGCTGGGACCGAGATCTCGCGCGGCTGGGCGTGCGTGTGAGCACGCCGCTCGGAAACGTGGTCCAGGGTGGTTCGCCCGGCGTCGAACAATCGACCGGACGAACCTGGACGTTTCTCAGATTTGCTCTGCCTCAGAACGGCGAGCGTGATGGACAATGGCGCGTAGAAGTCTTCCGGCCCGATATTAACTTCGCCGCGGAGACGCGCGCAGTCGACCTCAATTACTTTGTGAACGTGATCGTCGACGGCGGACCGAAACTCGAGTTGATGCCGCTGGCGCGACGGTTCTACACCGGCGACACGCTCAATCCGATGGTCGCGCTGAAGTTTCGCGACGGCACGCATCCGCACCACGCAAAGATGGAAGTGGAAGTGAGCACGCCCGCGGCGAGTGTGGGAAACATTCTCACCAGCGCGCGCCTGCGCGAACCGATAACGATCGACGCCGACACGATACCGGCGCGACAAGCCACTCTGCTCGCGCTTGAAGCCGAAACGAAAAAACCGGCCGTCGACTTCAAGCAACAGACGTTTGAGTTGTTTGACGATCCGGCGAACACAAACGGCTTCTTCGAGCCGTCGGGAGTGTTTGGCAACGAGCTCACGGATCTATTGAGGACCGAAGGCAACTACACATTTCGCTTCAGGGCAACTTACGGCGAAGGGTGTATGGCGACACGCGAGCTCTTTTGGACCTTGCACGTCAACACGGCGATCGATCCGGGACGAACAGACATCAACACGACCGTCCTGTCCGATCTGCCGGACGGCAAGCGTGTCGTGAGGATCGACTTCATTCCGCGCGACAAGTACCGCAACCATGTTGGTCCAGGCAGGTTGGACTCGCTTTCGATTTCCGGAACTGCGGGAACAACTCCGAAAGAGGCGCCCGAAGACAACCGTGATGGTTCGTACAGCGTGATCGTGACCTGGGATCCGTCTGTGGCGCCCGCGCCCGGCATCGTCGTCTCACAACCGGGTCGGCCACCGGCGATCGTACAGCCGTCCGCTGGCGGTGGTGCGTTGCTGCCGGGAACAACCGAAACTCAAACGAGCAATTTCTGGTTCTGGGTTTTGCTGATGCTGGTGCTGCTGCTGTTGCTGATAATCATCTTCCTGCTACTGCGCTAAAGCGGGGTTATCGTGAGTGCTTGATCGTTCACTTCCGGCGCGTTCAGGTAGGAGTTGAAACTTCGACCGGCTTCGCCGCCTGTTGTAAGGCGGGGCTATGCCTCGCCAGTCGTGAGGAATCGCAGCAGGTCTACAGTCCTGAATACTTGTCGGCGATGACGTTGAAGTGATGGATCTGGTGGCCAACGATCGCAAAGCCAAGATCGAGGACCGAGGTTTCGTACTGCCAGCTAATCCCCTTCGCTTTGAGCATCTTCTCGTCGAAACTGTCGTACATCGCTTTCGTCGCACGTCGCACCAACAGCAGCTCATCAATCAAGTCGTCGGTAGTCCTGCGATTGGCGCCCGCATTCCGGGCGAACACATCCTGATCGAAGCCAGGCGGGGTCACTTCGTCGCGACGCGCAAATACCAGCGCTCGATAACACAAGACTCGTTCACCGTCAGCGAGATGCTGAATGATGTCTTTCACGGTCCACTTACCGGGCGAATATGCCTGATCGCCAATTCGCGCCCAGGCGGTTCTGTCCACTTGCTCCAACTGCCGGATGCTGTCTTCGAAGGCCTGCGACAGTTCCACATCCGGAACCAGGTTTATGTAACGGCCCCAATACTCCGGCATCGGGTTTATGTCTGATCTTTTCATTGACTCTACTCCTGTCGCAGCGCTGTTGTCGGATCCAGCCGCGCGGCTCGCAAGGCGGGCAGCCACGAGGCGAGGATGGCGATGAACATGAAGAGGACCGCCACTACCGCGAATGTCATCGGATCCGTGGGCTTCACCTCCAGCAGCATGCTCCCGATGAGGCGTGTTAGGCCAAAGGCTGCGACCAGGCCGATTGCGATGCCGATCACGCTCAGGAAGAGTCCCTTGCCGACCATCAACCGGAAGATGCGTGACGGCGCGGCGCCCAGTGCCATGCGCACGCCAATCTCCGCTGTTCGCTGGCGGACCAACGTCGCGAGGACACCATAAAGACCAACTCCCGCAAGCAGCGCTGCAATCGTCGAGAAGACTCCGATCAGCAACAGCGAGAATCGCGTCTGCGCCTGGGCCTGGACCACCAGCGAGTCCATCGGCTGCATTTCGTTGATCAACGTCTCCTTGCCTGCTTTGCGAACCACTTCGCGCACCGCGCCTGCAAGCGCAGCGGGATCTTTATCGGTCCGCAGCGCCCACCACGAAGCAGGGCCGTGGTTCAGGTATCCATCGGTGATGTACAGTTGTTCACGACCCGCTTCGATCAGCGACGAGTTACGCTGATGGGCCACCACACCGATGATCTCGCCCCACTGTGCCTCAGGCGTGCGCACCCGATACAGGATCCGCTTGCCGACTGCCGACTCGTTCGGAAACGCCTTCGCCGCGAGTGCCTGGTCAATGATGATCACGTTTCGATCGGGCGAGTTATCGTCTTCGGTAAACGTGCGTCCGGCAAGCAGAGTCGTACCCATCGCCTCGAAGTAACCCGGCGTAACGATCTGAAGATCCGCAGCTTGAAACTTGCTTGGATCGTTCTGCGCTTCCGCACCGCCCCACCTCACCGGACTAAACCCGCCTGCCAGTGGCAACGGAAATGAAGCAGTCGCACTCTTCACACCCGGGATCGCACTGAGTTGTTCGCGAAGCTGGCGCTTGAAGGTCGCTCTTTCCTGAGGTGTGGCGCCGACGTTGCCGAGAAGTTGAAACGTCAGCAAACCACGCGCGTCAAAACCCAGATTCACACGTTGAATGTTAAGGAACGTGCGGAACATCAACCCCGAACCAATTAGAAGTACAAACGCGAGCGCGACTTCAACAACGACGACAGCGTTACGCAAACCGGTTGCACCAAGCGCGCCCGTTCGCCCGGCGGCGCGCAACGTTTCCATGAGATTTGGTTTCGCGGTGCGCAACGCGGGAATCACACCAAAGAGCACCGAACACAACAGTCCGGCCAACACGGCAAACGTCAATACTTGCCAATCGATCCCGATCGCATTCAACCGCGGCAGGTTTTCCGGCGCGATCCACAGCAGTTGGCGAATACCCAAATACGCCAACCCAACACCGATGATCGTTCCTAGACCAGCCAGCACGATCGCCTCGGCGAGTGTTTGTCGCACCAACTGCCACCAACCAGCGCCGAGCGCAGCACGCACCGCCAACTCTCGTTCGCGCGACGACGCTCTCACCAACATCAGGTTCG
>DASTOZ010000575.1:0-3774 GCA_035762365.1 Pyrinomonadaceae bacterium
AGCGATGCGACGCCGTTGCTGTCGAGGATCGCCGTTTCGCCGTCGTTGTGATCTTGTGAATTCGAAAGCAGCAGACCTACGTGATCCGACATAGCCAACGCATGCCCGGCGAAATGAAAAAGCTCAGACTGCGGCAACTTGTTCTTGATTGTTTCCAGAGTTGCCTGCCGACCGGTAAGCAATGTCGAAGTCTTGAACTTCGAGCCTACGTAGTTTGCTTCCTGAAGGGCGTCGCCCAACGGCTCGAGATTTTGCGCGAGGTTTCCGGTCAAAGCCGGGGCGCCCACGATCAGCGCCTTCTGACTTGATGAAATGTTGGAGGTCGCCGAAGCCGGTTGAAGCGACTGCGATAAGACTATGTCGTAAGAGTCGCCGAGGTATTGACCTTGCTGATCGAGCAGAGCGCTTAGCGGAACGTTGGCAATGGCCTGGTCCGTTTCAACCACCAGACTGTGCGTATCGCCTTTGGGCAAGCGGTCGGCTATCGGGCCAATCAGCAGATCGTAAAGCTGCCGAGCATTCTTTTGCAGTGACGCGAGATCAGAACTCGGGTCTCCGCATTGTTCGGAGAATCGCTGGGCGAGACGCCGTAGTTCGTCCTGCGCGATAAGCACCTGCTTTCCGGTGACACCTTTGTCGTCAATCACAAAGATCAGCAGGCGCTTGGGCGTCTCCAGATAGATGAGTTCGGTTTTGTTAGTCGGGTCTGAGAGCGCACGGACTTCAGGCATCGCCGGTAAAGGAGGACCAGCATCGAGGCTGGCGAGATCTA
This sequence comes from Pyrinomonadaceae bacterium, assembly GCA_035762365.1. GTDB lineage: Bacteria > Acidobacteriota > Blastocatellia > Pyrinomonadales > Pyrinomonadaceae > PSRF01. The sequence goes on from DASTOZ010000575.1 coordinate 773, forward strand.
TGCTGGCATCTGTGCTGTTGGCATGTGAGCCGGGAGCTACGTCTTTGCGCAGAGCAGCGCTGCGATACCATTCCCAAACGGCTAACGCACCTTCGATGTCCTTAGCCTCCCATCTGATTTCGGCCATCGATCGATACACCTCGCGCGTGTCACGCGCCCACACTTCACGTTCGCGCTCGTCTTGCAGCGAAGCGAGTCCTCGTTCGGTCACTGTCAGAACTGCCCGAAACGCTTTCTCCGCCTGCGCCTGATCGCCTCTTAAGTGCTGCAGTTCGCCAAGTGTTTGATAGAAGTTGAGCGCCGTGTAATAGCGCGTGGTCTTTGTCAGTTGCGCTCGCGCCGTAGACAAATGAGCCCACGATTGATCCAGGTTGCCGCGTTCCGCTTCGAGTCTTGCCATTTCGATCTCGCCGTCAGCTTGATAGTTGATGGTGACGTCGGTTTGCGGCAGTTCGGCGAACAGATGACGCGCACGATCGAATTCTGCAATTGCGAGCGCGGTATCGCCGGTCTGAACGGCCGTCTTCGCCAGGCGGTGTCGCGCGAACGCCTCCCCGAGTCGCTGAGGGCTCAATGCAATGGAAGCGACTGCTTCCTTCGCGAGGATAAGCGCGAAGTTCCATTGCTCGCGCTTCTCAGCGTGATAACCGAGATCGGAATAAAACTGGTAAGCACGTATCGGCGGGTAAACACCGTTCCAGTAACGTTCCAGACCTTGTCGATCGAGCGAGGCAGCGGCGGATGCATTTCCCTGATCGGTGTGTAGTGCGGCTGCAAGGCCGAGTGCGCGAAGGGACGCGGTGTCGTATCCCGACTTACCCGCCAAACTCACGGAAGTTTCGATCGCTCGTTGGGAATCACTGAACTTACCCACCTGGCCAAAGCAATTTGATCGCTCCATGAAGAGCTGGACTTCGATCCACCGGTATTCACCTAAATCACGGGCCAGCGAATCAGCGGCGGCAAGACAATTGTTGCCCTGGCCCGAGCGATCGAGTGCGTAGAGTAGTTCCAATTGAGAACGGGACTCTCCGGCGCGGCTGCCAATGTCCTGAAAGAGTTGCTGGGCCCGAATCGCACTGTTCTGCGCGCCTGCAAAGTCTCCGGTGGCATTTGCATTCGAGGCTTCCGCGAGCGCTGCAACGGCGAGCGAAAGATTCTGCGACGGCGTCGTCGTCAAGAGATCTGAAAGCCATGGGTCCTGATGAGTGTCGCGCAGGATTACGGCCAATCGTGCCAGGGCTGGCGTGGTCGCAGGCGCCTTAGCCGGATCGCTTGTTGCGGCCGGTAGCCACTCTCGGATCGCAGTGTCGAGGTAATCCTCGCCGCGGCGCCGCACGACTGAATCTTTACCAGCCTCCTCCACTTCCTTCACGAAGGCAGCAGGATCGAGCAATCGCTCAGTGGCGCTTCGTGTCTGTCCGTCAAGTTTCTTCCGCAGATCGTTTATGTGTTGCGTTGCTTCGTTCGCCCACTCGCCCTGCTGGTCCAACCGCAGGTAATACTCCCAATCTTCGAGCGCCTGCCGGTACAGGAACATCTTTTCGTTAACGAGGGCGCGGTTAAAACGAGCGATTGGATCGTTTGGGTTCTTGGCCAGCACTTTACTCAACAGCTCGATCGCTTTTCCGTAGTCACTGGCGCGATCGGTCAGCTCGGCTCGCTGGAAATAGGCCGAAGCCATGTCTGTCTGCAAAGATGCCCCGTGCGTTTCGAGGTCCAATGCGTTTTGAAAACTGAGATCCAATGCCTTTTGCAAGCTCTGGATTGCAGCCTCGTAGTTTCCTTCCAGCAGATCGGCCCGGCCCTTTGCCTGCAACCAGAAAAGGCTGTTCGGTTCCTTCGCCAGACCGCGCGCGATTAGCGCTTCGGCTTCCAACAGGGCCGCCGGTCTGTTCAGTCGTGACTCTTCACCCTTGGCTCGTTCGACTTTAACGGGGCCATGCTGCGCGTTCTGAAACCGGACCTCGAGATTGCGTCGTTCGCCATAGGCCTGGGCCAACAATTTATTCGGTCTTTGCGAGTAATAATTGTTGACGAACACAAACAGCATCACGGCGACGATGATCGTGGCCGCTGCTGCCAGCGCCACTGGCTGCCACCTGCGAAATGACAACCATGGCCCACGCACTACTTTTGCCGTCTCTTTGGACGACGGCGCCGCTTGCACTCGTGATTTCGCTGCCAGCTCGCGGGCGAACTGTTTCTGCCAGGCTGGATCAGAAGTCTTTAGCTGCGAAATCATCTCTTCTTCTTCCGACGTAAACTCGTCGCTAAACTCCGCGGTCGCTTCCCGGAGCAATGGCCCACAATGATCACAGTCCTCGGCGTGCCGCAAATACTCGCGCGCTTTTTCCGGTTCAACTTGTCCCGTCACAACCAACGGCCACTCACTCGCCGAGGGACAGTCGGCACGTGGCGGCGCCGGGCCTTGCGACTTCAACTGGTTGAGCATGCGTGTTGCCTCTTGGTTACGTCGCGCCACCCGGCGGCAAACTTCGCACATCTCGATGTGACGCAACGCTTTCGTCAGGGCCGCGTCATCAGACTGTTGAGAAAGACCGCCACCGGTCTCACGTCCCGAGAACGGATCATCACCTGTCACGCTTAAAGCCAAGCGCTCAAGATCCTCATCGCTGAGGTGTTCGCCTGAAATCTCGTTCAATGAGATATCCCTCTCCAAAAACTACGATTTTGGCGGCTGTGATCCTTTTCGTCCACGCGCTCTCAGCCGTCGGGATTAACCACCTGCGCCTCAACCATGCGCCTGCGAACCAGTTTGGTAAGTCGAAAAATCGTGCTTTCCACGCCTTTTATCGTCAACCCGATTGCCGGTAACAAGGCGATGGCCTTCGTCGTAAACCCCTGGCGGTAATAGAGCCAGAAGATCGTTCGGTCGCGATCCGCCGTGCCTCCGGAAAGACTCGCGTTCAGATGAGCGTCGATCTCACGCAACAGAATCTCCCGCTCCATTGCATGCTTACTTCCGGAAGCCTCGTCAA
>DASTOZ010000576.1:0-5293 GCA_035762365.1 Pyrinomonadaceae bacterium
CTACGTTCACCCGCAATCGCAGCCCCCACGATGTCGACGAGAGTCAGCACCTGAACAGATGTTTGCAACACCGTCACGAGATAGCTGGAATACCACCGACGTTAGTGGGTGGATCGTTGTTTCCGGCCTACGAATCGAGAGCGGGTCGAGTGAATCCCACCAACGAGAGTTGGTGGAAGTTTTCACTTCCTGCCTCAAAGGTTGGAGATGAACAATGCACCCAGTCACGTGGGTGGGATTTCGGTACCTGACGGCTGGAGAATAACCAGCCGATCGGCGGCATTGGGTAAATCCTGCGTGGGGTTGGAAGCTCGTATGCAAGTGGTTCAACGGAAGACCGTCACGTCGTCTGGCGACGAGGTCGTCGGCCGGGCGGCCGTAATCACAGAGCCGGGCCGGAGTGAGATGAAGCAGACGACGTTTCGCGCGCCGCTAAGTGGTGAGGTGCGCGTGCGACTCGAGGGTTGCGGTGTTTGCGCGTCGAACATTCCGCTTTGGCAGGGCCGACCGTGGTTTCACTATCCCATCGAACCCGGCGCGCCCGGACACGAAGCATGGGGCCGCATCGATGCGGTTGGACCGGATGTCGACGATGTCTCGCCCGGTCAACGCGTGGCAATGCTGTCGTCACACGCTTACGCCGAGTACGACATCTGCCGATCGCGCGATCTGGTAGAGATTCCTGAGTCCCTGAACGGCGTCGATTTTCCGGGCGAGGCGCTCGGGTGCGCGATGAACATTTTTAATCGGGCCGCGATTACGGCCGGCGACACTGTGGCCATCGTCGGCGTCGGTTTTCTCGGCGCGTTGTTAACGCAATTGGCGGTGAATGCAGGCGCAAAAGTGTTCGCGATTTCGCGTCGTCAGGAACCGCTCGCGATCGCAAAACGATTTGGCGCCGCGGAAGTGATCCAGTCACAGGATCCGGAGCGCGCAAAGAAGCAGGTGATGGAAGCGACGTTTGGCTGCGGCTGCAACTGCGTGATCGAAGCCGTGGGTACGCAAGCGACGCTGGATCTCGCAACGGAGCTGACGGGCGAACGAGGGCGGCTCGTGATCGCCGGCTATCACCAGGATGGACCACGCCAGGTGAACATGCAGTTGTGGAACTGGCGCGGACTCGACGTTATCAACGCGCACGAACGCGATCCGCAGATCTACGTGCGCGGCATGAAAGAAGCAATCGGCGCGATCGCTTCGGGCCTATTCGATCCGCTGCCGCTTTACACGCATCACTTTTCGTTGGACCAGCTCCCGGAAGCATTTGCGGCAGTCGTCGATCGGCCCGGCGAGTTTATGAAAGGACTCTTGATCCTATGAGGCGGCGAACCGCAAAAAGACAGAACGGGAAACGGCCCCGGCTCGCGTTTGTCGGTCTCGGTTGGATCGGCGTCCATCGTCTCAACACGATCGCCACGAGTGATGCCGTGGAGATCGCCGCGCTGTACGACGAACAGCGAGAGGCTTTGGACGCGGCACGCCGCATCGCGCCCAACGCCACCGTCATTTCTTCGTACAACGAGATTCTCGAAGACTCGATCGACGGCGTCGTGATCGCAACGCCGAACGCGTTTCACGTCACGCAAACAGTCGCCGCATTGCGCGCGGGCATTTCGGTGTTCTGTCAAAAGCCGTTGGGTTGCAACGTCCCGGAAGTTTGGCAAGCAGTTTCCGCGGCGCGGGAGAGTAACTGCCTGCTGGGCGTCGATTTTTCTTACCGGTTCATTCCCGGAATGCAGCAGATTCGGAAACTGGTCCAGGACGGCGAGTTGGGAAAGATCTTTTCCGTCGATCTGAAGTTTCACAACGGCTACGGCCCCGACAAGAAGTGGTTTTACGAACGCGCCGCGTCGGGCGGCGGATGCGTGCTGGATCTCGGAATTCACCTGATCGATCTGGGTCTTTGGACGTTGAACTTTCCGCGAGTTGCAGACGTCACAAGCGCGCTCTTTTACCAGGGCAGGCCGATCAAACAGACCTGCGAACAGGTCGAGGACTACGCAGTCGCCCGCATGCGAACAGTCGACGACGTCGTTTTGAATCTCACCTGCTCCTGGAACCTGCACGTCGGCGCCGACGCCGAGATCGAGGTGTGTTTCTACGGAACCAAAGGCGCCGCTGTTCTGCGAAACATCAACGGTTCTTTCCACGACTTCGCCGCCGAGCGTTACCAGCGTTCGCAACGCGAGCGACTTTACGAGACTGGTTCGGATGGCAACTGGGGCGGGCTCGCGGCACTCGATTGGTGCCAGCGTTTAGCGCAGGGTGAAAAGTTCAGCGCGGACACGGAGGAGTTTCTAAGCAGCGCTGCAATTATCGATCGCATTTACGCGCGCAACTGAAGTTTTATGAGTCGGAAAGTGTTGCCAGGACGCGTGTTGATGACTGCCGATGCAGTCGGCGGAGTGTGGACGTATGTGCTCGAGCTCGCGCGCGCACTTGGCAAATACGGGATCGAAGTGTCGGTTGCGACGATGGGACCTGAGCCGTCGCCTGCGCAATGTGAAGAAGCGACGGCAGTCGCGAACGTGGAGCTGTTCAAGAGCAAGTTCAAGCTCGAATGGATGCAAAACTCGAACGGCGACGTGCGCGCGGCCGGTGAGTGGCTGCTCGGTTTGGAAAAACGTCTACGGCCCGATGTGGTCCATCTCAACGGTTATGCGCACGCGGCCTTGCCGTGGCGCAATCCGAAATTGGTTGTCGGCCATTCGTGTCTTCTGTCGTGGTGGCGTGCGTGCCGGACCGGGGAGCCGCCGCCAGAGTGGGCCGGTTATAAGTCGATGGTTCAACGCGGATTGCGCGCGGCGGATCTCGTCGTTGCGCCGACGCGGGCGATGCTCAAGTCGCTGAACGAGAACTATCCGGGCGCCGTCAAAGGCAAAGGTGTCGCGATACCAAACGGTGTCGACGTCAACAGTCTCGCGCCGACACTGAAGACGAAGTTTGTTCTTGCTGCCGGGCGTTTGTGGGACGAGGCAAAAAACATCGACACGCTGGCCGGCATTGCGTGGGAACTGCCGTGGGCCGTTTGCCTGGCCGGCGAGAAGCGGAATGTCGACGGCGCAGACAAGAAATTAACGCTGAGACAGAACTGTTACGCGCTCGGGAACTTGCCGCGTGAGACCTTGCGGCACTGGTATGCCTGCGCACCGATTTACGTTCTGCCTGCGCGTTACGAACCGTTTGGACTGACGGTGCTGGAGGCGGCGTTGTCAGGTTGCGCACTGGTGCTGGGTGGCATCGAGTCGTTGAAAGAGAATTGGGCAAAGGCCGCTATCTTCATCAATCCGGCCGACCGCATCGCGTTGAGAGAGACGCTCGTCGAACTGACGCGCAATGAAGTCTATCGAAACCGCCTGGGCCGGCTCGCCCGCGAGCGCGCGCTTCAATTCACCAGCGCGCGCATGGCCGAAGGGTACACCAACGCTTACAGCGAGCTCTTAAGTCGAGGCACACGGGAGGTTGCCGCATGCGCATAGTCATGTTTTACCAGTCGCTGATCTCCGACTGGAACCATGGAAACGCGCATTTCCTGCGTGGCATCGCGGCGGAGTTGTTGGAGCGAGGTTACGCCGTCGACATCTACGAACCGGCAAACTCCTGGAGCGTCGAGAACCTGGTTCGCGAACACGGATACGGGCCGCTAATCGACTTTCAGAAAGCGTTCCCGCAGCTCTCGAGCACTCGTTACGAACTGAACACACTCGATCTCGATCGCGTCCTGGACGATGCGGACCTCGTGCTGGTCCATGAATGGAACGAGCCGGAGTTGATCGATAGCGTCGGCGATCACGCGCGCGAGTCGCGTCGTCTCAAACTGCTCTTTCACGACACTCATCATCGACTCGCGAGTGACGAGCGTCTCGATTTCAGCCTCGCAAACTACGATGGCGTGCTCGCTTACGGCGCCGTGATAACCGACAGGTATCTGCGGCGAGGTTGGGCGGAACGCGCGTGGACCTGGCACGAAGCGGCTGACGTGCGTGTGTTTCGTCCGTTGCCCGCGATCGAACGCGTTGACGATCTGGTCTGGATCGGCAACTGGGGTGACGAAGAACGAACGCACGAGTTACGCGAGTTTCTTCTCGAACCCGCGAAAGATCTGCGTCTGAGCGGAAAAGTTCACGGCGTGCGTTATCCGCGCGAGGCGATCGACGCGTTTTTCCAGGCGGGCCTTCGTTATTGCGGCTGGTTGGCAAACTATCGCGTGCCCGAAGCATTCGCGCGCGCGCGTGCAACACTGCACATTCCGCGCTCTCCTTACGTGCAGGCGCTGCCGGGTATCCCGACGATTCGCGTCTTCGAAGCATTGGCATGCGGCGTTCCGCTGATCTGTTCACCGTGGGCCGACACTGATGGTCTCTTTCGCTCCGGAAAGGATTACCTGTTGGCCCACAACGGTGACGACATGCGCGCCGCTTTGCTCGACGTGCTAAACGATCGCGGTCTGGCCGCAGAGCTCGCAATCAACGGACTCGCCTCGATCCTCGAACGCCACACGTGCGCCCACCGCGTCGACGAGTTGCTGGCGATTTACCGAGAGCTGAGTTCGACAGGAGAAAGGCATATGGCCGTCGCATGAAAAGCAGATTGAACATCGCATTCTTTGGATCGAGTCTGGTGTCGGCGTACTGGAACGGCGCCGCTACGTACTACCGCGGCATCATTCGCGCACTGGACCAACTGGGCCACACAGTCACGTTCTACGAGCCAGACGCTTACGATCGACAGAAGCATCGCGACATACCCGATCCTGACTGGGCGCGTGTCGTGGTTTACGCGACTGACACGACTGATGATGTTTATCGCGCATTGAGCGGCGCCCGGAACGCGGACCTCGTAATCAAGACGAGCGGTGTCGGCGCCTTCGACCAGCTACTCGAGTCGGCGATTCTCGAGATGAAGGCGCCACACACGCTCGCCGCGTTCTGGGATGTTGACGCTCCGGCGACACTCGATCGTCTCGCCGCGAATCCGCAAGACCCGTTTCATCCGCTGGTTCCTCGTTACGATCTGATCCTGACGTACGGCGGTGGCGATCCGGTGATCTCGGCGTACGAACTCCTGGGTGCGCGCGCGTGTATTCCGATTTACAACGCACTCGATCCTGACACGCATCATCCCGTGCCACGCGACCCGCGTTTCGCTTGCGACCTTGCGTTGTTGGCGAACCGGCTGCCGGATCGTGAAGCGCGTGTCGAGGAGTTCTTTCTGAATGTCGCGGCGCGGCTTCCGCAGAAGGAATTCGTGCTGGGTGGAAGTGGTTGGGCCGGCAAACCGCTGACGACGAACG
>DASTOZ010000577.1:0-4662 GCA_035762365.1 Pyrinomonadaceae bacterium
GGTTATCACATCACGCGGCGGTATATCGGGTGGGTGGTGGTATTCAACTTTTACGCCCTCGTCACCTCGGCAACCGTCGCGCTGATCGGCGTGGCAGCGAAAGACTATCAAATGACGCTGACGCTCGTCGTCGGGGCGCTACTGTGGAACTATCTCTCGTGGCTCTACAACGAGATCGCGATGTCTATCGCCTACGAGCGCTGGGAAGGAACGCTCGAGTACACGTTCATGGCCCCGGTTTCGCGTAGTGTTCACTTGCTCGGCGTCAGCTTGTTCTCGTTGCTGAACAGCATCGTCACGAGCGTGATCGTACTGCTTGGCCTGATGGCGTTCACCGACCTGAACCTGCGCGGCGCGAACCTGCTCGGAGTGATGGTGGTCCTGGTGGTAAGCACGCTCGCGTTCGTCGGACTCGGCCTGTTCGCGGCGGTGTTTCCGGTAATGAGCGCGGAACGAGGCGCGGAGGCGACGCACATCTTTCAGGGCTCGCTTCTACTGGTTTCCGGCGTTTATTATCCCATCGACGTCCTGCCAGCCTGGATGCAGCCGCTCTCGGCGATTTCGCCGGCAACCTACACGCTGTCTGCTTGCCGGAAGTTATTCGGAGTCGGAAACGCAGCTTCAACTCCGGAGCTTCTCGCAGGCGCGCCGTTGTCGGCTGTCTCGCACGAGTTGCTGGTCCTCGCGGTGATGGGCGCGATACTGTTGCCGCTCGGCTTGATGACGTTCGTGCGAGTCGAAGCCTGGGCCAAGCGGACCGGAAAACTGAAGCGAACAGGGTGACAGAAGAGGCACAAAAGCAGACACGAAGAGGCACAAACCAAAACAAGATGGCAAAACGCGAGAGCATTGAGGAACGGAAAGACCGCGTGCGCGAAGTTATTCGTCGACTCAAGCGCGCGTACCCCGACGCGAAGTGTTCATTGAATCACTCGAATCCATTCGAGCTGTTGGTTGCGACAATACTCTCGGCGCAATGCACGGATGAGCGAGTGAACATGGTCACCGCGGACCTGTTCCGCAAGTACAAGAAGCCGGAAGACTATCTCAAGGTCTCACCGCGAGAGCTGGAGAAAGACATACAATCGACCGGCTTCTTTCGCAACAAGACGAAATCGATTCAAGGCACGTCGAAAATACTGGCCGAACAGTACGGCGGCGTCGTTCCACATACGATGGACGAGTTGCTGGAGCTGCCGGGTGTTGCACGCAAGACGGCGAATGTCGTGCTCGGTAACGCATTCGAGATCAAGTCGGGCGTCGTCGTCGACACGCACGTCACGCGGCTTTCGCACCGGCTCGATTTTACGCAGCAGAAGACGGCGGAGAAGATCGAGCAGGACCTGGTGCTCATCGTACCGAAGAAAGACTGGGTGATCTTCTCTCACTTGCTGATCGCGCACGGGCGAAAGATCTGCAAGGCGCGAGCTCCGTTGTGCGATCAATGTCCCGTGGAAAAAAATTGCCCGTCCTCATTTCTGAAGACGGGCGTAATGCCGGGGAGCTGATTCCCATTACGGCCATCTTAGAGCACGATTGATCTTCTTAACCGGATCCGATTTGGGTTTTGGATCAGGTTTCGTCGCGGGCTCAGGAGGCGCGGATTTGTTTTCGTCCGTGTTCGTCGTCGGCGTTGAAGTCGGAGTTGGCGCACTGAAAGCGCTCGCAAAGTCGTTTACCTGGCGATAACCCGCCGGCACGTCGAACAAACTCGCATCCAACGTCTCATTTGAAAACTCGACTACCTCAGTGATCGTCGAAAAGCTCTCGGCGCCACTCTGATCGAACATCGTCATCTTTTCCCAAACGGGATAACCCTTCTTCGCGGCGCCCACCTGTTTCGTGACATAACGATCCTGACAACCACCACTTTGCGGCGGCGTATACGGCCGGTAAGCAACACCGCTGTCGCATTCGAGCGCGAACTCCGCATCGATGTACCAGCCGTCGATCTGCATCTTGCTCCTCACCTGCGAACAGGCTTCCGGGCTCGACTCCATCGCCATCGTCGTGATGATGTGACGTGCGGTGTAGCCAAACATCTGCTTGCGCTCGCCCGTGTCTTTCGTCGTCACGGTCGAGGTAACAACGCCGCCTTTGGTTGTCGGCTGCGAATTGGCAGCGCCTGTTGTCGCTGAACTGGTGTTCGCCGCAGTGTCGTACGGCTGGATGACGTAGGCCTGCGCTGACGGCATGATCTGAACGTTTCGTCGCAGGTCACACTGCTGCAAAACGATCATCTGCCCGTTGTTCGTCTCGCTGCGCTGGCGTTTGCCTTTGATGTAGCTGGTGTTTTCGTACGTTTGTCCGCCGCTTGTCTGGCGCGACTTGACCTTCGTGTCGGCACTGGCAATGCCAGTAATGGTTAGGAGACAGGCGATTGCGAGTGCGGTTCTATAGATTCGTGTTTTCGTCATTTTTTTCCCGGTTTGTTCTCCCTGCTTAATACGCGAAACTCACGGGGAAAAAAGACCACAAATGACAAACCATAAATGGCGCGGCTAGAATGGCCCGCCGTGAGCTATCGATTCCCCTGGCACCGTCTCAGCGACGAACAGTTGCTTGACCTGCGCATCTGCGACCTGCCCATCAAAATCAAGGGGTCGTTTCTGGAGCCGCCGATCAAGCGGCTGTACAGTGAGCTCAACGCGCGCGGCATTCGCTTCAAACCCCATGTTTGGCTGGCGGAAGAATGGTTTTCCCCGGACGGCGTGCCCGGAATCGCCATACCCTTCTATCTCGCGCACCCCCGCCTGATGAAACTCGAACGCAAGCAAATGCTGGAAATCGAGGGGGGAACCGATTCGGAGTGTATGCGGATCCTACGACACGAGGCGGGCCACGCGCTGGACACCGCGTTTCGGCTGCACTTCAAACGACAACATCGCGAACTGTTCGGATCGTTCGCGCAGCCATACCCTGACTTCTACAAACCGAGACCCAAAAGCCGAAAATACGTTTTGCATCTCCCGGCGTGGTACGCGCAGGCGCACCCTGCGGAAGACTTCGCGGAGACTTTCGCCGTCTGGCTAACACCACGTTTGCAATGGCGACGACGGTATCGTGGCTGGCCGGCCTTGCGGAAACTCGAGTACATCGATGAGCTCATGAACGACCTCGCCGGCGCGAAACCACGAAACCGAACGCGCACGAAAGTCGAACCACTTTCAGCATTGAAGATCACGTTGCGCGAGCACTACCGCCGCAAACGCGAACGTTACGACTTCACCTGGCCTAACGTTTACGATCGCGATCTACATCGAATCTTCTCTGACGACCCGCGACACAAGCGTCGCGAAAGCGCCGCGAGCTTCATTCGAAAGGTGCGTCGTGAGGTGCGACAGATCGTCGCCGAAGGCACCGGCGTCCATCAATACACGATCGATCACGTGCTGCAAAACATGATAGACCGGTGCAAGGAATTGAAATTACGCGTCGCTACGCCTTTTCGAGAAACGCGTCGTCGTGTAATGATAGTGCTGACGGTGCAAGTAATGAACGTGCTCCATTCGGGTTATCATCGCATAGCCGTATGACTTTTGAGCCGCGGAAGAAACTGCGCATCATAGTTCTCGTTCACGAAGATCTCGTCCCTCCTGATTCGTTGAACGGACTTTCCGACAAGGAAAAGCTGGAGATCAAAACCGAATTCGACGTCGTGTCGACGTTGAAGAAGATGGGCCACGAGGTCTATCCGATCGGTTTGTACAACCAGCTCAACGCCATCGGCGACGCGCTGCTGGAATACAAACCGCACATCGCTTTCAACCTGCTGGAAGAGTTTCACGGCTATCCGCTTTACGATCAGCACGTCGTCAGTTATCTCGAGTTGATGAAGCAGGCGTACACCGGCTGCAATCCGCGCGGCATGACGCTGGCGCACGACAAGGCACTGACGAAGATGATCCTTTCCTATCACCGTCTGCTCGTGCCGAACTTCGCCGTGTTTCCGATCAACCGAAAAGTACGGCGGCCGAAACGGTTGAAGTTTCCGTTGCTGGTGAAATCGATCAGCGAAGAGGGATCGGTGGGGATCGCGCAGGCGTCGATCATGCATGACGACGAGAAACTTGCGCAACGCGTCGATTTCATTCACCGGCAAAACAAGACCGCGGCGATCGCGGAGCAGTACATCAAGGGGCGTGAGATCTACGTCGGCGTGATCGGAAATCAGAACATTCAAACGTACGCGCCGTGGGAACTCGTGATGGAGAAGCTGCCCGAAGGCGCGGAAAATATCGCGACGCTGAAAGTGAAGTGGGACCCAACGTATCAGGAGCGAGTCGGCGTGAAGACGCGCGCCGCCGATCTCACACCGGAGCAGGTCAAGACGCTGGAACACTTATCAAAGCGCATCTATCGTTATTTATTCCTGAGTGGTTACGCGCGAATGGATTATCGAATGACAGAGGAAGGGCAGTTCTATCTGCTCGAGGCCAATCCCAATCCTCAGATTGCGCATAACGAAGACTTCGCCGATTCGGCTGAGTACAGCGGGGTGCCTTACGATCAGCTGCTTCAGAAGATCCTCACCGTCGGTTTGAATTACGCTGGACGCGGTGCATAAAACCCCGGAATCGATCCCTCATTGCGACTCTAAATAGACCATACAACTAACTGAGGTCTTGATTGTCAGGAGTTTTGTGCCCCATGACGTTGGCT
>DASTOZ010000578.1:0-2944 GCA_035762365.1 Pyrinomonadaceae bacterium
CGTGGGTAGCTCTGGGCCTGACTCTTCCATCTCTCGCACTCGCGTTTCTCGACGTTAACAATTATCGCCTTACCACGGTGGCGGCCCTGACGATCGGCGCTTACCTCTGCGGCTACTTGCTGCGACTTCCCTGCCTCACACGTCTCGCCAAACAGCAGGACGATGAGATCACCAAGCGTTATTTCGTCGATGAGGCGTTGTTGGCGATCGTGTTCCTCGTCGCGATGCCCGCGGTGCTGGCGTTGATCGGCCACGGCGAGATCATGCTGGAGCTGCGACGTGGCTTTGGCGGAATGCTCTCGAGCAGTGTGACCGTGCCCGCGATGGTGATCGGCGCGTTATACGCCGGTCTTTATTGCTTCGGCACGTACATCTATCTCGACTGCCGCGAAAACACTTTCTGCATTCCATTGAACCGCGCGTCGAGTTTGTTTGCGGGTCTCGTTGCAACGTTCGGCCTGGCGCTGCTGTTCGCCCAACAATATCCGAGCGAAGCGCAACTCTGCGGCGCGGGTCTGATCGTGCTCGCGTTGCTGTTCCTCTCGCCGTTACATCACATCGATCGTTACGCGCCGTTTCTCAAGCCGCACCGCGTCCCGGCTCCACAACCAGAGCGACTGTTTCTCTTCGTATGTAGCGGCAACACTTGTCGCTCGCCGATGGCCGCCGCGATCGCCAATGCCGAGATCGCGCGACGAATGCGCATACCTTTCAAATCACTCGAGACAGTAAATGTGCGCGCCCTCAGCGCCGGTGTTTCCGCGCGCACCGGCGCGCCGATGACGCCCGAAGCGGAGGAAGTGCTGCGTTCGCTCAGCGTGCCATTCAAAACACACGCAGCGCGCAGTCTCACACCGGAGCTCGCCGAACGCGCGGAACTGATCTTCTGCATGACAAGCGAGCATCGTCAGAAGGTAATCGAAATGCTACCTTCGGTTGCAGGCAAGACCTACTGCCTCGATCTTCAGCGCGACGTCGAAGATCCCATCGGCAAGGGCATGCCGGCCTACATCGCATGCGCCCGCCGCATCCAGGCCGCGGTCCAACTGCGATTCAACGAGATCGGCCTGGCTGTGTAATCTCGTGTTGAAGTCCGACGTCATCAAGGTGCTCGGCGCAGCATCGTTCGCCGAGTTCCCCGCCATCAGATGTCCCGGCTCGGTCGTCTGGTGCAACTTCGATCTTGCTCGAGAGCTGGGCTTCAACGTTTCGCCGAGTAATCGCCTCACACCAGAACTGCACGAACAGCTAATCACTTCGCTTTCGCTCAGAGCAGTCGCTCCTGCCGAGATCAACGGTCATCGAATCGTGACGATGTACGCCGACAAGTACGGCGGCGACGGCGTGAGCCCGGCACTCGGCGCCGGACGTGCCGGCTTTCTCGCCGACGGCAATCTGTACGTGAAAGGCCTCGGTTTCACGCCACTCTTTCGTCACAACGACAAAGACGACTTCGTTCATTCGCATGGCGGTGTGCATTTCGAAGACTGTCTGTCGGAAGCAGTGTTCGGCGAGGTGAATCACAACCTGTTCACACTCGGATCGACCCGCATCGTTGCGATCATCGATCAGGGAAGGCACGTAACGGAACCGTCGGGCAGGCAGCGACACATCGCGCTCGCGGTCCGCGTCGGCCCACAGTTGCGCCCCGGACACCTGCTGGCGAGACGCGCGCGCGGCAGTCAGACGCCGCTCGAGATGTTCGTCCAAATGGCGCGCGCGACAGGCCAGATCGTCAGCAACGGCTTGCCTGATGTCAGCGCGACGATGTTGCGCGTTATCGACGATCACGCTCAGGCCGCGGCAGAATCGTTTCGCTGGCGCATGATTCACGGCGCGCTGAGTCCGTCGAACATGGACCTGAGCGGCGCGATGCTCGATCTGCCGACGCAGTCGACGCAGCCGCGCACGGCGCCGATATTCAAGCTCGATTACCTGAATTCGACCTTCGGCGCCGAGCACAAGGACCGTGGCTACTACCTCGCCGAGATGTATCGGCGCCTGCTCAGAGCGACCGATCCGTCGACGCGCGAACGGTTCAACGCGAAGTGGGTCAACGTGTCGAGTGAGATGGACCGCGCGTACCGCAAACACCTGGACGTGCAACTGCTTTGCGCCGCCGGTCTGAAACCGCGGATTGCCCGGCAGATTTGCGCGGATCACCCCGAGCTGGCGCGTGGCTTTGCGGAAGTGCTGCTGGAGATGGCGGCATTGAAGAACCAGGGGTCGGCGTGCGTGGCTCGACGCGTGGTTGAAGATGTCGCGGTGCTCGATATCTTCAATCTTCTGCGATGGTCACCGCGCGATCATTTTTCCGGACGTCCGTGTTATTTGAAACGCTTGCGACCGGTTTATAAAGGTAATCGGTTTCAGATCGCCAGGAAGAAGGAAAAAGTAAATGCTCTCGCTCGGAGGTTTGCGTCTGCGTATCGTGAGTTGATGACGATGTGTGCGGAGCATCGCGATTCGATCATTGCCCGGGCCGAGTTTGAGAACGAGCCGATCGACGCGTTGTATTGTTCGACGTTATACGAAGACCTGAACCGCGCGATCGCGAAGTACAAATCGACCGGCAACGGCGAGATCATCCGCGAAGCGATCGACAGCCGGGTTGCGCGTTCGTTGCGCAGCGTCGACGGCCTGCTGGCCCAGGGAAGTTCGCGACGTCTTCCTGATGGTGGACTCGAAACACAGATCAGAACAATCGATGGAATCCGGTATTCCGTGCGGGCCTGGAACAATCGCCGGCAAACCCGCAAAGTGCGTCAGGTGATCAACCGATCTGTAATTGAATTTGAGGTTGAACCTTCGTGTCTCGCCGGGCGTGTTCGCGCATACACGTTCGCGATTCCCGACGGCGACGATCTGCTGCGAATGAGCTAATGTGGTCCATCGGCATCTACACCGGCGACTCGCCGTTCCAGCTTCGAGCCGTCAGCAATAA
>DASTOZ010000579.1:0-8777 GCA_035762365.1 Pyrinomonadaceae bacterium
ATCGACTTATCAACGTTCGCAGGTGAATATCGCGGTGGAGGCGTATCTGACACGAAGAAGCCGATCAATAACTCAGGCGCCTTTTCCACCCATTCGCTCCGCGGAAACTTGCCACTCTCCAACTCCTTAACGATTGCCGCGACGCGCAACAGACGCTCGGTCGGATCCGAGCCGCGTGGCTCGATACCCGTGATCGGCACATTGACGTGGAGTTGGAAGCCTTCCTGAAAAAGTGCCTTCGCTGCCGCGTTAGTACGTGGATGGTCCTTCGCGAATTGATCCAGATCGCCAATCTGTTTCAGTATCTGCCGAGGCTCCGACATGAGCAGGTCAACCTGGGTGAGTAGTGCCGCCTCGGTGCCGTCGTAATCTCGGACGAACTGCGTCAGCCGATCGGGCCATTTCTGGCTGGCTTGCCGCCCCTCCAACCACTGATCGATTAGCAGCACCTCACGCGCAACCCGTGCAGCATCTTCACGTGGTAGCTGTGCGATGCGAGCGCGCGCGGATGCGATCGTTTGGCGAATCGTCTCAGTGTACGAGCGCGTTTGATCAAACTGAAAGGTAAAAATCGTTTCGCCAAGGGCATGAAGCGCGGCGATCGTCTGCGCGACATCGGGCGCTTCGAGTATTCGTTTCAGTTCGACCAACGCATCGTCGCGCCGTTCAGCGGCGACGAGCCGCCTGAAGGTGTCGACAGACGCGGAGTCCTGCGCTAGGCGTCGCTTGCCCTCTTTGGCATCTGCGCCTCGGCGCAGGTACCACACAAGCGTTTGGTCGTAGGAGGGAAAATCGACCCACGGATCAGACCTGGTCGACTGGCCGCAGAGCGCCGGCACATTCAGAACGGTAACGATTAAAGCGCCAACGAGCTGGATTCGACGTGCGAAACACGCCCCCGCTGCTCGCGTCCAACGATTTGTTATGCGACGTTCGCCTGGCATTAGACATCTCTGGATCCACGCCAAATATCAACTTAGATCAGAAATTACCATAGGGACGGGCTAGTTGAACCGCGTAATCAGCACAACGTCTCTTAGCTGCGGCCCACTGGAGTAAGCGAGCCGGCGACCATCTGGCGAGAAGCGGAAAGTCGATAGAGTCTGATTGCGCAACTTAAGAACGGGACTGGGAGGTGCGCCCTTGAGTGGCAACAGCCAAATGCTGGTGATGGTGTTGTCGCGGTACAGGAGTGCGTCGCCCGTCGGCGCCCAATGCATGACGGCGCCGAAGTTTGTGGGGGCCGGCAGCGACTTGAGCGGCGCGCCGCCGCGCGCGGGGATGAACACGAAGTGGCGCTGATCCCGCTGTTTCTGGTTCATCCGGTAATAGACGAGCACTTTGCCATCCGGCGAGAAGGCAGGGTGTTGCGAAAACTCGTCTGTCAGGGGCACAGGCTCACCGCCGCCGATCGGAACCCGGCGCAGTTTCGGCACGTGATCTTCCCGTGCGACATAAACGACCGACTCACCATCCGGCGAGAAGGCCGGCTCGCTATCATAGGTTCCGTGCGTCAACTGCACAGGATTGCGCCCGTCGGCGTCAACACGCCAGATGTTATACGCACGATCACGATTCGCATTGCGGCACGATTGGAACACGATGTAGCGTCCATCGGGCGAGACGACTGGCGAGTGGTCTTTGTGTGTTGCGTCGGTTAGTTGCCGGAGCCCCGTACCATCGGCGTTAACGGACCAGAGATCGTTCTTGCCACTGTGATCCGAAACGTAGATGAGCCGCCCATCTGGCGCCACGGAAACACCGTACTGGCCGTCTCGTCGATCAAACGTCCCGACCGTGACCTGCGCTGCGGCCGATGGATTTTCAGCGGGTGCCATCCACAGGCCGGAAGTCGACTCCCACTCGAGCGCAATCAGCGTGCTGCCGTCGGCGGAGAGACTGATGCTGAAATAGTTGTTCATGTCGTTGGTGATTCTGCGCGCTTCACCGCCCGCCAGCGTCACGCGCCACACCTGCATGCGTGGTTCAACTTCCGAAGCCTCGTCGAGGCCGTTGATGATGAGCGCGCTCCCATCAGGTACCCAGGCCACGTCTCTGATATTGTTCCAGGAAGGAGAAATGAGCGTGGCTACCGTACGATCGGCGACGCTTACACCTATCACCTTCATGCGTCGCCCTCGGCCTTCAGTCGCGATTATCGAAAAAGCTATCACCTCTCCGTCAGGCGACCACGCGGGCGCGCCGCGCTGGTAGACGCTGTTGCCCGCCTCCCAGTTGAGAAACTCTTCACCAGTGCCATCTGCATTGGCCATAAACAGTCTGGCGGTGACCTGACCTGATGGTTCCACGTCAGACCGCACGTAGGCCATCCGCTTGCCGTCCGGCGAGAAAGTGACACGGCTGTCTGCGCGGATGCCCAGCGCGGTTTCAACTCCGCCGAATACGGGCATCTTATGAAGTCGGCAACTTGGTTCGCACCTGGAGTAATAGAGCGTGCTGCCGTCGCGCGAGAACGAGGGGAATTCGTAGAAGGTTTTCGTCGGAGGGAGGAGTTGGAGGGGGTTGTTCGTCCTGCCTCGCTGAAGCCAAAGGCTCGACAACTCGCCCTCGTTCTCCGCATATGCGATGTTCTGCCCGTCTGGCGAAAGAGCTGCCCCGTTGACACGACCACTCTGCGTGACCCGGCTTATCTTCATCGATTGAGCCGGGGCACTCGCCTTTTGCGGTCCCAGCAGTATGTAGAGCAACAGCAATCCCAAAAATAAGGAGAGCGCGCTAATAACGACGGTGGGAAGGACGTATGCGCGGTGCTGTCGAACGAACCGTTTTGAGCGATACCATACCGAGTCGCCCTTCGCGGTTATCTTTCGACCCGCGAGGTGAAGACGGATGTCATTTGCGAGTTGTTCGACCGATTCGTAACGTCGAGCAGGTTCGCTCCGTAACGCCTTCAGTACAATCCGATCCAGATTACCCTTCAGTTCGCGGTGTACTTCATCCGTGTTTCTACCTAACGGGACTGAATTCGTGATGACGTCGCTCGGCTTGCGTGGCGGTTGAGCCTCGATGGACCGCAAAATCACATCTGGCGCCTGGTCGCTAAACTTGTATGGATGTTCGCCGGTCAGGAGAACGTAAAGCAGCACGCCCAGCGAATAGACGTCGCTGGCTTCGGTCGGCGCTCGCCCGCTCAACTGCTCAGGACTCGCGTAGCGCGGAGTCATCACGCGGTGAGCCGTAGCTGTATGGTCGCCGGACTTTCCATCGAGGTCCGGATTCGCGAGCTTGGCGATCCCGAAATCGAGGAGCTTTGGCGTGCCTTCCTGCGTGACCAGAATGTTCGAGGGTTTTAGATCGCGGTGAATCACGCCGTGCTGATGCGCGTGAGACACCGCCTCGCATACGTTGAGAAATACGTCGAGCCGTTCCAGGGTCGATAACTTAGCGTCAGCAACATACTTATCGATTGGTTGCCCTTCGACATATTCCATGACCAGGTAAGGCAGTCCGTCGGCTGTCGTCCCGCCATCGAGCAAGCGCGCGATGTAGCGGTGTTCGAGTTTGGCTAAGATCCGGCGTTCGTGCCTGAAGCGATGAATAATGAAGTCGGTAGCCATCTCGCGTTTGACAAGTTTGACGGCAAATCTTTCGTGCGAGTCGCCGTCATCGCGCAATGCCTCATACACTGCTCCCATTCCGCCGCGACCTATTTCTCGTACCAGCACATAACCCGAGACGCGAGCGTCATCCAACGATCCCCACCAGTCCGCGTCGAGAACTCTGGCAGCGATTTCCGAAGCCGTTAGCTGAAATGCAGGCCGCTCGAGGAGATGCTGATCGTTGTCGTAGGCAGTGAGAAGTGACGCAACGTCGGCCATGACGGCCACATCGCCGCCGCATGCGGTCGCCAGAAAGCCCGCACGACTGGCAGCGTCGCGTGCGAGCGCCTGGTGGAAAAGTCTCTCTACTATTTCGGAGTGTTCGTTCTCACTCATGCGAAATTCCGCGGTTCAACTCTCGCGCTAACCACGCGCGCGCGAACCTCCAATCGCGCTCAACCGTCGAAGCCGAGACCTGAAGCACCCCAGCGGTCTCCTCTATAGAAAGACCTCCGAAGAAGCGTAGTTCAACTACGCGGCTCTTCTGTGGATAGAGGCGGGCGAACCGTCGCAGAGCTTCGTCGAGCGCGACCAGGTCGTCGCCCTCCGCTTGCGCAACGCGATCAATCTCCGCAATAGCGAGTTTCAGTCCGCTGCCGCGTTTATCGCGCGTGTGTCCGCGTGCGTGATCGATGAGCACGCGACGCATCATCTGGGCAGCCACGCATACGAAGTGCTCACGGTTGCGCCAGGACACACCATCCTGCGCTGTGAGACGTAAGTAAGCTTCGTGCACCAGAGCTGTCGGTTGAAGCGTGTGGTCCACACGTTCACGCCGGAGATAGTTTCTGGCCAAACGTCGCAATTCATCGTACACGCGGACGAGGAGTTCATCGGACGTTGGCAAGTCACGTTCAGGGTTGGGTACGGTTGGTTCGGTGACCTTTCCTTTCGCGGCCATATACCTCTTTCAGCTTGTGGAATGGTCTTGGACTTGTCTGGGTGAGACGGCTCAGATTCTAACGGAAGCTCCTACAAAGCGAAACTTCGTTTCAGACCTCGCATACGCCTGTTTTAACTTCTGAACTTTTGTGACGGAATGTCGAAGCAAAAAACGCGTTTAGCTTAGAGGCAAACGAATGCATCCTCCCGCGCTCCACTTTGTTTAGTTGTGCTGTTTGTTGAGTAAAGGCTTAGCTAAACAAAACCAGGCAAGACAGTTTCATGCTTAGTGGGCCGAAGTCTGTCTTGCCTCAAACACATCACCCTAAAGTAAGGAGAGTGTCCATGAATAAACTAAACAACCTCGTTCAATGGCGCAATAACGTTCCAAGCGCCGAGCGCTCTCGCGGGCTACTTTTCTTGATTGCGCCATTTACGAAGCGTTTTCTCATCGGGGCGATTTTCGTCATTTCAACGTTTGGAGTGACCTCACGAGCAAACGCCCAACTGGTCTTCGGAAACGTCTCGTATGAAGTGTCTGGAGGCACTGTCCTTGCCGCACCGAACTTTCGAGTGAAGTTTTGTAAGGCCGACCCGAACAACAACTTTGCTTTGATCCCGGGTGCATGTCAAACACATTCAACCACAACCGACGGCTCGGGGGCCTACTTCGACTTCTGGCTAGTGAATGGAGTCGGTTGGTACTACATGTTCGTGTGGCGTAATGACTGGTCCTGGGGTTCTGAAACCTACCCAGCAAGCGAAGCAGTCTTTGTCGATTCGTTTCCGGACCCCTTCGGGACGCGCGTAAACGGCTATCCTTCGAAGCCACGAGCCCTTGCGCCCTTTGCGGTTAACCCACCCAATAACTCCTTCAATCAACCCATCAGTTTCACTCTACAGTGGAGCGATGGATTGGACACACAACGGCGCGATCCGCGTTGGCCAGTCACGTACGACATCTACGCCAGCGGAAATGAATTCCCTGAGAACCTGGTCTTCTCGAATATCCCTTGTAACGGAGTCGGAACCTGTTCCATCAATGTCAGCGGACTTGTCTATTCGACCCGATACCAGTGGCGCGTCGTAGCCAAAATAAGATCAGCGACCCTTGTTGCAAATTTCCCTGACAACGTCCATCTGACGAGTTCTCAGACATTAAAATTCTCGACCATGTTTGATCCCAGCACGCCGACTTATTCATTCCGCACCGCAATCGGCCGGTACCTTACTGCACCTGGTGGAGGTGGTGGTGACTTCACCGCAACCAGCTCCATCATCAGTTCTCTCACCTCACAATTCAAGATCATCGACGTCAACGGTGGCTCCTTGATGAGCGGCGATACGGTGCACATCCAAACCAACAAGAACTACTACCTGATGGCCTTCGGCGGCGGAGGTGGGGACGTTGCGACGAGCGGGTGGGCCATGGCGTGGGAAACGTTCCAAATATTCAAAGTGGGTGGCTCAGGTCAAATCGGTGGCGGCGATTCCATTGCTTTGCTCGGCCCGAACGGCATTCATTATCTGGTGGCTGAAAATGGCGGCGGCGGGACGGTCAACTGCAACCGTACCGGAATTGGACCATGGGAAACCTTTACGCTGGTCCAGCAGTGACGCTGGGTCAGCAGCGGTGACATCCCGTGGAATGTCCGGGCCGCAGGCCATTTCGGCGGTCCGGACATGGATCTTCCCAAGCTCAGAGAGGAGAGATGAAAGATTGAGAATACTCGCACGCTTTCTGTTCACATTCATGATCGTCAGCATTAGCGTTACGTCCTCCACGGGACAGGAAGATCTCGGCACGCAGTCGCCGCCTGACAGTAATAAGTCAGAAAGCCAACCGGCACTTGAAGACCAGGCCTATTTGTTGCTCGATCAAGTGATCGCGGGCATTGGATCCCTAAGATTGCCGGAGAACCGCAGTCGTCTGGAGATGATGGCCGCCGATCTGCTTTGGAAGCGCGATTCGGAGCGCGCTCGCTCTTTGTTCTTGCAGGCTGCCGCCGAGGTTGTGGAACTGGCGCAACAAAGCGCCGGCAAGGGCAACGAACCATTCAGCCGCTATCAATCAAGTGCCGAGTTGCGTCAAAAACTTATATTGACGGCAGCTCAGCACGACGCGGCGCTGGCCTACGAACTGTTGCGGAAAACTCAACCGACAAAGGCCGAACTGGCGGAAGCAGGTAGGGCCGAGCATGAAGGCTGCATCGAACAACTCCTGCTGGCTGAAGTCTCCCAGATCGATCCGAAGTTTGCGCTGAGTAAAGCCGAAGAAATGCTCGACCGCCGCGCCTATTCGCTGGCCATTACATCAACGCTGGCCCAGCTTCAAAAACAAGATGAGCGCGCAGCAACGCAACTGACAGAGAAAATTCTCGGTTCTGTTCGAGCAGATGTTCTCCTCAACAGTTATGCGGCCATTAATCTCACGCTGGAACTGTTGCGAGCAGGACCACGTACGTCTGAAGCGACCACCGGCAGCATGCTGCAATTGAGTGTGTCCGCTTACCGGCGCCTGCTCGAGACCGCCGCCACAGCCGCTCTCACACCATCTCCAAACACGGTTCAGGGTCAGAACGCGTCGTCCCTAAAGCTGGACCAACAGAACGCCAGAGACTTGTTGGTGAATCTCCGTCCACTGTTGCCGCAGATCGAGCAACACCTGCCGGAACGTTACCAGGCCCTACGTCAAAAGATGAGCGAGTTGAAAAACGCCGACACCGGTTTCGATCGCCTTACTTACCTTACGCAACATGGCACATCTAACAATCTGCTAACGAACGCGAGCACAGCCCAACCCGCGGTCCGAGATCGTCTTTATCAGCAGGCCGCTTTCAAAGCCGTTGACGAGGGAAACGTGAATAGCGCACGTCAGATCGCGAATGACCAACTCGATTCGGAGATGCGCGCGGCAGTTTTTGGGCGGATTACAGCGCAGGAGCAGGTCCGAAAAGACAAGACGATTCAACTTGAAGATCTGCGTCAGACGCTGGCTCAGTCGACCTCGGATCGCGATCGGCTTCGACTCCTCTTACAATTGGCCCGACGCACAAAGTCAGACAATCCCGAACTTTCCGGACAGCAGCTGACTGGGGCGTACGCGTTAGTAGCGGGTCGAGCAACGAATTACGAGCAACTGCGAGATAAACTACAAGTTATTGGCGTGTTGGGCGCCAGCGATCCCGCACGAACCTTTGAGTTACTACAGTCAGGCATCGATCAACTCAATGAGCTCATATCGGCTGCCGCGACGCTTAATGGGTTCGAGGTGGAGATGTTCGCTTCGAACGAGATGCCATTGCCTGGTAATAGTCAACTCGGAGTGATCGTCCTTCAGTTTGGACAGGAACTGGCGCTTTTGGCGAAGAGCGACTTTCGTCGCGCGGTGGCAGCGGCGGAGCAAGTTCAATATCCAGAGGCTCGCCTTTTCGCTCGTCTGTTGATAGTTGAAGCCGCGCTTGATCTCAATGGCGGTGATAACTGAGGCGAGATCTTGGAAGTGATGCTCCGTTAAACGGAAAGACGACCATGTTGATTCAAGTCTATGTTGATGGTTGACCCGGCTGAACAGGACCAATGCGGTATGGACGCATCATTTCGTTATCCTCGTGCTCTACGATGTGGCAATGCCACACGAATTGACCAGGAGTGATGAAGTGTGCGCGAAGACGTGTGACCTCACCGGGATACGCGATTACAGTGTCCTTGAAGCCAGATTCCCAGGCTTCCGGCGGACGAACATCGCCAGTGAGTTCAACCGGTACCACGGGTTCTTCGTCGTCAAGGACCAGGCGTTCGCGGTTCACTACCTCAAACGCAATTTCATGTACGTGCATCGGATGCGCATCGGCGGTCAAGTTGTAAAACTCCCAGACCTCTGTATCGCCGGGGTTTGGATTCTCGCTGACCGGATCGGCCCACCTCTTGTGTACTGGCGTTCCTGTGTCTTCTACGTTGCCAAGCATAGCCTCGGCGGGCCCGTCAAAAACCGTCGACATTTCTTCCAGCAGCGCCAGCCGCCTGGTGTTGCCTGGTGCAGGCAACGGCCTGATCGCGGGTAATTGTAGAAACATGGGTGGCGTCGTGGGATCCGGCGTCACTGCGGGAACGACGCGGAACTGCATCACCTGGCCCGTAGTTTCCGGATCTGCCGCATCGAAATCATTATCCGGCTCACCGCCGCCGAAGGGCTCGTCTGGTCCAATGTTACCGAGAACGTAATCGCCGATAGGAACGTTGGAAAAGTCGACGATCACGTCGGCTCGCTCGGCC
>DASTOZ010000580.1:0-12479 GCA_035762365.1 Pyrinomonadaceae bacterium
CGTCCGACACGATTTACGCGGGTACGTTTTATCTTCCTTATAAATCCGTAGACGGCGGCAAGAGCTGGAAATCGATCAAGACCGGCATCATCGACGACTCCGACATCTTCGCAATCGACATCGATCCACGCGATCCCAATCACATCATCGCATCAGCTTGCAGTGGCATTTACGAAAGCAAGAACGGCGGCGAGAACTGGCGCAAGGTGCAGGGCATTCCATCGCAGTCGCGTCGCACGCGCGCGATCCTTCAGCATCCGTCCGTTGCTGGTTTGATTCTCGCAGGCACCACTGAAGGGTTCTGGCGATCGGACAAAAGCGGCGATCCGGACTCCTGGATGGTGACGACGTCGCGCCAGCTCGAGATCAATTCGATCGCGGTCCATCCCTCGCGTCCAGACGTCATCTACATCGGCACGAACAACTACGGGGTGATGGTTTCAAGCGACGGCGCCAAATCGTTCACGCCGACTAACGGCGGTTTCAGCGGGCGTTTCGCGAATGCAATTCTCGCCGATCGCGAAACACCGAATCGCATTTACGCGTCGACGATCAATACCGCTACGGGAGGCGGCTTCTTCTTCGTGAGTAACGACAATGGCGAGAGCTGGCGCCCCTCGATGCGCAGCATGCCGTCGCGTTTGATCACCTACGCGATAGTGCAGGACACGCGCGATGCGAACATAATCTATCTAGGCACAAATCTCGGCGTCTATCGCTCAACGGATCGTGGCACTTCGTGGGCGCCTGTTTGGGCCCCGAGCACTCCGGTTAAGAAGAAGGGCAAATCTTCTACGAAGCACGGCGCGAAGTCACAAGCCGCACCCGCGGCAAGACGTAGAACTCCTGCCGCTCCCGACGACACGGTGCTACACGCCCAGGAGGCGTTGGCGGCGCTTGGTTACAATCTCGGCACACCGGATGGAAAAGCCGGCGCGAGCACAACTTCGGCAGTCAAACGCTTTCAGACTGATCGTCATCTACCAGTCACCGGCAAACTCGATGCGATCACGCTCGGAGCACTCGGCGTCCGCAAGGGCTCTGACGCTGCTGCGGCCGAACAAGCAGATTTGATTCTCGCAGATGCGGTACATACGCTGGTCCATATGGTCGATGCCGAATCAGGACAACCGGGATTTCTCGCCGCGACCAACAATGGTTTGTATCGCAGTCTCGACCCGTCCAAAGGCTGGCAGAAACTTTCTTACGGCACGGGCGATCCACGCACCACTTGCATTGCTACGACTCCCCGTCAACCCGAGACTATCTGGGTCGGCACACCGCAATCGGGCGTGCTCGTTTCGCGCGACAGCGGTAAGACGTGGCGGCCGGTTGAAGGCGTACCGCGCGATGTGCCGATCAACGTGATCGCGCAGGATCCGCAGCGGCCGGATCGCGTCTTCGTAGGCACGAAGCAGGCGCTGTTCATGTCGCACGACGGTGGGGTGACGTGGAGCCGTCGCGGCGGCAATCTGCCGTTCGGCGATTTCACGAGCATCCTGATCAACCCGCGCAACGGCGACGAGGTGTTCGTCGGCAATGCTTATCAAACCAGCGAAAAGGGTGGCGGCGTGTTTCGCACCACTGACGGCGGCATGACGTGGGGGCGCATCGATCCGAAGGACAGGCGCTTGCCGAGTCAGCGGATCTGGGCGTTGGCATTCGACGCGCACGATCAGAATGTGCTGTTCGTCGGTTCGCACTCGGCGGGTGTGTATGTTGTTCCACGCATGCCTGACACGGTTTCTTCCGCTCAATAATTGCATCTCTAAAACATTTTCGTTTCTGTGACTCTGAAGCGCACTCAGAGTCGCAGAAACCTCTTCTGTTGCCTTGACATAGCGGATGCTGCCGTGTACATTGCCGCCCTACCCGGTAAAGAAGGCGGCGGGTGTTTGTCGGACCAAGCGGGGTAACTACGGCAGGGCGGTAATCGAAACAGATTAAACTGACATTTCCAAATCCAAACGGCTCGCTTCCTCGCCAGCTTCAACTCCCGACAACGCCAAGGTCAATCAAGCAAATCGCCGCTGGACACTGTCTGGCATTCAGCGAAGACCTGCGCTGATTGTTCCGTTTCAGTGAAGCGCGATATGATCTTGCACGCGCTGAAGAGTTATCGGGAACTACAGGAGTATTCATGTCTAGTGAACAACCCAAGCTGAACAACAGCGAGGCTAACAATTCAACCTCCGGCGAGTCGCAGGCTGCGCCGCAAAATACCGTTATGGCTTCTCAACCCGCACCCGCAACCCACACCCCCGACGTTGATGACACTGATGAATCGCGCTCCGGCGGCGATGTTGATTTCGGGCAGCTTCTCGATCAGTTCGAACAAGAGCAAGCGACTCTTGAAGAAGGCGAAGTCGTTCGCGGCACCGTCGTTGGTCTGAGCGAACGCGGCGTAGTGATCGATTTCGGTTACAAATCGGAAGGCATCGTTAACCCGGCCGAGTTTACCGAGAACGGCCAGTTAACCGTCAAAGCCGGCGATGAAGTCGAAGTGCTCGTGAAGAGCATGGAAACCGCTGATGGTCTCCCGGTCCTTTCGCGCGCCGACGCAGTGCGCATGAAAGCGTGGGACGATCTCGAGAAAGCTTATCGCGACGGTTCAAACGTCAAAGGACGTGTCATCGATCGGATCAAGGGCGGCTTGCGCGTCGACATCGACGGCATCGCGGCGTTTCTCCCTGGATCGCAAGTCGACGTTCGCCCCGTGCGCAATCTCGACAGCCTGCGGAACCAGGTGATCGAAGCCAAGGTGATCAAGCTCAATCGTAAGCGCTCGAATGTGGTCCTGTCCCGCAAATCGGTGATCGAACAGGAGAACACCGGCCGCAAGGATCAAACGCTTCAGCAGATCGAAGAAGACATCGTGGTCGAAGGTCAGATCAAGAACCTGACCGACTACGGCGCATTTGTGGATCTCGGCGGTGTCGACGGCTTGCTGCACGTGACGGACATGTCGTGGGGACGGCTCCAGAACCCAAATGAGTTGTTCAGAGTTGGCGATAACATTCAGGTCAAAGTGCTCAAGTTCGATCGCGAACGCGAGCGCGTTTCGCTTGGTTACAAGCAACTGCTTCCCGATCCGTGGTCCAGTGTCGAAGAGCGTTTCCCGGTCGGCAGCCGCGTGAATGGAAAAGTCGCGAGCGTGGCCGATTACGGCGCCTTCGTGGAACTCGAAAACGGCGTCGAAGGTTTGGTCCACGTTTCCGAAATGAGCTGGTCCAAGCGGGTCAAACATCCAAGCAAGGTCGTGAATCCCGGCGATAGCGTGGAAGTCGAAGTGCTCAGCGTCGACCCGCGCGCGCGCCGCATCAGTCTCGGCATGAAACAGGTGCAGGAGAACCCGTGGCAGACGTTGCATGAGCGCTATCACGTCGGCACACGTGTTCATGGCCGCGTCCGTAACCTGACGGATTTCGGCGCCTTCATCGAGATCGAAGACGGGGTCGACGGTCTGGTCCACGTTTCCGACATCTCGTGGTCGCGACGCATCAAGCACCCGAGCGAAGTGCTGAAGAAAGGCCAGGAGATCGACGCCGTGATCACGAGCATCGATAGCGAGAACCGTCGGCTGTCGTTGTCGATCAAAGACCTCGAGCCAAACGCCTGGGAGAAGTTCACCAACGACCACAAACCCGGCGACGTGGTGCATGGCAAGGTCGCCCGTTTTGCAAACTTCGGCGCCTTTATCGAGCTCGACGACAATCTTGAAGGTCTTTGTCACATCTCCGAGCTTTCGGAAGAGCGAATTGCGAAGCCCGAGGACGTGGTGCAGTTGGGACAGGAGATGGACTTCAAGATCCTGCGCATCGATCCCGATACGAAAAAGATCGGCCTTTCCGCGCGTGCGGTGGGCAAGGACGAACCGATCGTGGACACGAAGATTTATTCTTCAGAGGCGGGCGGCGGAATGGCCTCACTGGGTGAGCTGGCAGACTTCGGTCTGAGCAGTAAGCCCGATAGCGGTGACGAGTAAGTAGTACGCTGGTCCATTGTTCCTAATCCGTGTACTCCGTGCGGCTGAGTCTTGCCCGACGCGCTACGTTTCTGGTAGTGTACGGTTAACTTAACCTCGCCATTATCAAGACGTTACTTAAAACTTCTTTGTTTAAAACCGAGGTGATGCATGACAAAAGCAGAACTCGTCGAAGATGTTGCGCGGGCGGCAGAACTTACCAAGAAAGACGCCGAGCGTTTAGTCGAAATTGTCTTTGAAAGCATCATTGAAACACTGAACCAGGGCGAGAAGATCGAGTTGCGCGGGTTTGGCAGTTTTCGTGTCCGCGAGCGCGGCGCGCGCCGTGGCCGAAACCCGAAGACCGGCGATCCGGTCAGTATCCCCGCCAAGCGAGTGCCCTACTTCAAACCGGGCAAGGAGCTGAAAGAGCTCATCAACGACGACAACTCCGGATCCCATGCGTCGCGACCCAGCTCGCCGCCGTCTTTGGGAGAAAGCAACAATCGTCAGCCGCCCATCCTTTAAGCCGCAAACAGATCGAGGTGTTCTAGATTGGACAGATTGTGGAGCCCCTGGCGTGCCCGGTACATCGCGTCTGGGGTGGATTCACAGGCTGATGAGTGCGTCTTCTGCCGCATCGCACGCGACGAGGAGCATGATGAAGAAAACCTCGTGGTCCATCGGGGTCAACACGCATTCGCAGTACTCAACCTTTATCCTTACATCAGCGGACATCTCATGGTCGTGCCGTACCTGCACACGGCGGAGTTCGACTCGACTTCGAAAGAGATCACGGACGACATGATCGACCTCACGAAACGCGCGCAGACGGCCTTGCGCGAGGTCTATTCACCGGCGGGGTTCAATATCGGAATGAACCTTGGCGCGGCGGCAGGCGCGGGCATCGCGGACCACATTCACATTCACGTGCTGCCGCGCTGGTCGGGCGACACAAACTTCATGACGACCGTAGGCGAGACACGCGTCCTTCCTGAAGATCTCACGACCACCTACTCTAAACTGCGTCCTAAGTTTTAGCCGCAAAAAGGCACAGACGAAAGCCGCAAAAAGGCACAAACGAAGGCCGCAAAAAGGCACAACCAGCCGTCTTGTATGTGCCTTTTGTGTTTCCTCTTTTGTGGTTACCGGTTACCGACTTTGCGCGGGATGGCTTCGTCTTCGATCTCACCGCCGGGGCTGATGGGAATCTCTGATGGCTTGCTGTAAGTAATGCCGCGCTCCTCACTATCGATGTCGGCGGCGGGCAGTGTCGGCATTGGACCAGTGGGCGGGGGATTGAAGCCCGGGTAGTCAATACGTGCGTGATAGATCGCAGTCAGCGCGCTGATCATCGCTTCGCGGATCGTCGTCAACTCCTGCAACGTGATGTCGCACTCGTCGAGCTGGCCGTCGCTGATGATCGCGTCGACGATCTTGACGACGATCGCGCGGATGTTCTCCGGATCGGGGCGTGCCAGCGAACGCGCAGCGGCTTCACACGAATCCGCAAGCATCATGATTGCGGCTTCTTTGAACTGCGGCTTTGGTCCCGGGTAGCGAAAGTCTGCTTCGTCGATCTTTTCGTTGGGTTTGGCCTGTGCCTGCGCTTTGCGGAGGAAATAGTGCAGCGTTCGAGTGCCGTGATGCTGCGGGATGAAGTCGGCGATCTTCTGTGGCAGCCCGATCTCTTTCGCGAGCCGCGCGCCGTAGGTCACGTGACTCGTGATGATCTTCGCGCTTTGGTAGGGTCGCAGACGATCGTGCGGGTTGTTACCCTGCTGGTTTTCGACGAAGTACTCGGGCGCCGCGAGCTTGCCGATGTCGTGATACAACGCGCCGATGCGCGCGAGCAGGGGATTCGCGCCGACGGCGCGACACGCGTCTTCCGCGAGTTGGCCCACCGCGTGCGAGTGCTGGTTGGTTCCCGGCGCGCGCAGCGCGAGTTGGCCCAGCACCGGGAGGTCGGCGTTTGACAACTCGAGCAGTTTGACGTCCGTCAGGATTCCGAAGAGCGACTCGTTGATCGGCAGACCACCCGCGGCAAAGACGGCAGTCAACAGCCCACCCGCGATGCCGCAGCCGATTGCCATCAGCACAGTTTTCCACGTCAACGGCTGTTGTGAATAGGCGATCAGCGCCACCGCCATCACGACGTTCACGCCGCCAACGAGCAAACCGGCGAGCGTCACTGACTGACGTTCTCGATAACGTCCCGTTCCGTAAACGGCTGCCGAGCACGAGACCATCGCAAACAGTGCTTTCCCCATTCCAGTCGGAGCGAGCAAACCGGCGAACAGCGCCGTGATCATTCCGGTGAGAAAAGCCAGTTGCGTATCGACGAGCATCGCAACAAGCAGCGCGGCCGCGGCGAAGGGGATGCCATAATTCCAGATGACGGGATCGTTGAACGGAGGCTGCATTCTCGACGCGACGCTTTCGCCAAAGATGAAGCCGATCTTCATTAACGCTGTTTGCACCAGGATCGCCGATCCGACGAGCGCGAAAGCCTTATGCTTCTTGATCGCGAGAACACTGCCGCCGCTGCGATGCTCCGCAAACTTCCACGCCGCCCAGTAGACGGCGATGACGACGAGCAATAAGCCAAAGAAGTTCTGCCACGGTCGACCCGTTTGCCCGGTGCTCTTGATCGCCGCGATCTGCGCCAGGATTTCGGGCGTGACCGTGTCGCCTTCACGCGCCAGAAACTGACCGCGCTTCAGGGAAATGACGACGGACGGCACATGGTTCGCGGCTGTTTCGCGTGCGGTCGTCGTCACCGCCGGGTCAAACACGACGTTCGGCCGAATCAGCGTCGACAGAGCGGCAGCAAGTACCGACTTTTGTTGCGCATTCCATCCGCTGAGATTCGTTATGCGCGTTTCCAGGTTCCGGCGGGCGGTCGAGAGTGGGACCATTGTTGTGCGCGGCACCGGCACGACCAGTTGTTTCGCGGGGTTGCGCACGTCGTTCAGGACAATCTCGTTTTGTAGTCGTTCGGCATCGGCGTCGTCGTAGATATAACCATCGGTTGCGCGGATAATCGACGACAGACGTTCAACCTCGGCTTCGTCGATCTCCTGGTTTGGCGCGACCTTATGTTTCAGTTCTTCCCAACTAGCTACGAAACTCGACACCGACGTTTCGGTGCGACTCGAATCGAAATTGAAGATCGGCCGCACTGCTTCTCGCGCGGCGGCTTTGCGTTTTTCAGTTTCCGCGAGGTCGACGGCAGTAATGTCCGCGGGCACGACGATCGTGCGCGTGAGAACATCGCCTATTTTGTAATTTTCGTTGAGAGTCGACGAGTGAGGATTGAGCAGCAGCAGCGTTGTTGCCACTACCAGCACGCTGCACGCGATAAGAAATCGAGTACGCGGTCTAAACAACATCAGCGGGCGCATCGCGTAGGCGATCAGCTTGTCGCGCGCCTGACTGAAAGGAGTTTTGAAACGTGGACGGAGTCCCATTATGCGATGCGAGACAAAGCCTCGGATCGGCGCTCGCCATCAACTTCCGGTTGAGCGTTCAGATTTCGCGCCAACACCGCGCCGGCCTTTTCGAGTAGAACGCCGAGCGTGGGGGGGTTGATGGCCGAGATCACCACTGTTTCACCGCTATCCAACTGCCGGGCCTGGCGCAACGCCGCTTCCAAAACGTCGGGCTCGACCAGGTCCGCTTTGTTAAGCGCCAGAATCGAGGGAATCTCTGACAGCTTGAGTTCTGAGAGGATTCTTTTGACTGACTGGATCTGCTGCAACCAGCGAGGGTTCGAAATGTCTACCGCGTGGATCAGCAGATTGCTGTCGCCAATCTCTTCGAGCGTCGCGCGAAATGCCGAAAGCAGGTCCGGCGGCAACGCTCGTATGAATCCGACCGTGTCGTTGATGATCACTTCCTGCTCGCGTGGCAGACGAAGGCGACGCGAAGTCGGATCGAGCGTGGCGAACATGCGCTGTTCGGCGTGCACTGCGCTTTGCGTCAGCGCGTTGAGCAGAGTCGACTTTCCGGCGTTGGTGTAACCAACGATGGAGATGATTGGCAGACCTTGTCGCGTTCGTCCTTTGCGGCGTTCCTGACGGCGTTGTCGCTGTGTTTCGATCTCGCGTTCGAGGCGGTTGATGCGGTCGCGAACGCGACGACGATCCGTTTCGAGTTTTGTTTCGCCGGGGCCTCGTCCGCCGATGCCGCCCGCCAGGCGCGAGAACGCCGAATCCTGACCCGCGATCAATCGCGGCAGCAAATACTTCAGTTGGGCCAGCTCGACCTGGATCTTTCCTTCTCTCGACTGTGCGCGTTGCGCAAAGATGTCGAGAATTAACTGCGAGCGGTCGATGATCTTGAGATCCGTTGCTTCGGACAGCGAGCGGACTTGCGCGGGCGAGAGTTCGCTGTCGAAGACCAGCATGTCGGCGCCGAGTTGCAGTGCGCGAATAATCAATTCGTCTAACTTACCGCGACCCAGCACGGTGCGCGGGTCGATCGCGGAACGACGTTGGATGATCTGGTCCTGAACGACCACGCCCGCGGAGTTTGCGAGCTCTGCGAGTTCCGCCATCGACTCTTCGGCGTCCGCGAGCGATCCGGTCGCGACGCCGACGAGGATCGTGCGATCACGCATCTCGGCGCGTCGCGAGACGCGGCGGTTGCGCGCCATTTCCTCTTCGAGTGAGTCGATGAGCTCGAGAAAATCGGAATCGAGTTGCGACGCCATTTTCGGTTCGAGGAAGGCGTACAGTTCCGGCGTGGCAGCGTTGTCGAGTTCGCCTGCGTGCAACGGCAGCAAGTGCGCGGCGCGCACCATGCCCGGCAAACCTGAATCGGAGTCGACGTCGACAGCGGCCATCAAGTCGAGACGCAGCAGTGCGAGGTCGGTCAGGTCGTCTTGTGTCAGGGGTTCGCCGCGGAGATGAGTGTGGACGCAGCGCAGTCCGCGAAACCGGCCTGAAGCGACGCGCACGCGTTTGAAGTCCGGAAGCTCGATGCCCTTGTTGTCGCCGACCATCACGTATTGAACGTGACCCTTGCGATCGATGAGGGCGCCAATCTGCCGGCGTGTTTCGTGCGAGAGCTCGCTCAACTGTCGAGCGAATTCAGGAGTCACAATTTGATTCGGAGGTATGCGCCGGGTGTACAGCTTTTCGATGCGCCGCAACTGATTTGGTTTTAATCCGAGGGTGTTGCCTAGAACGCTGGTAATGGCCTTTTCCTTTCTAACCCGGCGGATTATACCACCATTTGTCCGAATCACAGGTGCATCGTATGATGAACAGTTTTTATGGGTAACGCGGGCAAAATCAGGAAGATAGACCCACCGTTTGCCATCGCAGGCGGGGAGATCGTGATCGAATGCAACGGGTTTGACACGAGCGATGCGGCGCTCTGCGCCGTGCTCATCGACGACCAGACGGCGCCGATAGTTGCGCTGGGGCCCAACCGCGTGCTGGCGATCGTTCCCGAAACGAAAGGCGGCGAAGTCGAGGTGCGATTGCAGAACGGCGATCAACTCAGTGCGCCCGCGCACATCACCGCCGGCCGAAAACTCGCGAGTGATCTTCAT
Organism: Pyrinomonadaceae bacterium; assembly: GCA_035762365.1. Taxonomy (GTDB): domain Bacteria; phylum Acidobacteriota; class Blastocatellia; order Pyrinomonadales; family Pyrinomonadaceae; genus PSRF01. Next base: position 9,525 of record DASTOZ010000580.1, read on the forward strand.
CCGGTCGCGAACCCGGCGTTCGATCCCGACGACGGCGCGCTCTTCGTAACACGTTCGGGATCGCGCGGCGAGGAGTTACCGGTGACGTTGTTTCGTATCGACATCAGCGGCGACGTATCCGAGTACTCCGGCGACATTCCGAATCCGACCGGTATCGCGTTCGGACCGGACGGTTCGATGTTCGTCACGAGTCGTCTTGAAGGTGTTGTTTACAAAGTAACGCCGTTCAAAGAAGCAGTTACATTTGCGAGGAACCTGGGCATCGCGACGGGCGTAGCATTCGATAGCGATGGGTTGATGCACGTCGGAGATCGCACGGGCACTATCTTCAAGATTAACGGCATCGGCGAGGAACGGGCGTGGACGCAGATCGAGCCTTCTGTTTCCGCGTTTCATCTGGCATTTGGCCCTGATGATTCGCTCTACGTCTCCGGCCCGACGGTCACCAGCTTTGATTGCATCTGGAGAATTGACCGCGACGGCGAGGTCGATATCTTTTTTAAAGGACTGGGCCGTCCGCAAGGTCTGGCGTTTGACACCGAGGGAAACCTGTACGTCGCTGCTTCGTTGCGGGGACGGCGTGGGATCGTGCGCGTGTCGCCCGACGGCGACGATGCTGAACTGTTTGTTGCGGGAGTTAATCTGATCGGGCTGGCGTTTAGTGCCGCAGGTGAAATGGCAGTGGTATCGATCGATTCGGTTTACAGTCTCCCGACGCAGATAAAAGGCACGCTTTTGTTGGCTTAATTGAAACTGATAACGTTTTGACACGCATTCGGCGGAATGCTAAGTTGACGCGACCGTGAACCATGGCGCCCTGCAACTTATTGAACGAGTGATTCCTTGAATCCAGAAGAACTCATCCCCCGGCTCGTAATCTACATGGTGGTGCTGCTGCTGGCGATTTCAGCACACGAGGCAGCGCACGCGTGGATGTCTTACAAATTTGGCGACGATACGGCGCGACTGCTCGGACGGGTCACGCTGAACCCGGTGGCGCACACCGATCCGATCGGAACGCTGCTGATCCCGATCGCCGGTTTTATCTTCGGCAGCGCCGGCGGCACTTTCCCGCTGCTTGGCTGGGGCAAACCAACGCCCGTCAATCCACTGCGTTGGCGAAACAAGGATCTCGCGAATGTGATGGTCTCGCTGGCCGGGATTCTGGCGAACCTGTTCATCGCGTTGATAGCTTTCGTGATTCTGAAAGTCATCATCATGAACGGCGGCCGCGCAGCACTGCCGGAATCATTGCAGGAACCAATCTTGCTATTCCTTCAGTACCTATTGTTCATGAACGTGTCGCTCGCGGTCTTCAATCTGTTGCCATTTCCTCCGCTTGACGGCAGTAAAGTCCTCGAGACGTTCCTGCCGGCCAGCATGCAACCGATGCTGGAGATACTGGAGCAGCACGGCTACATCATCCTGTTGATTCTGATCTACGTCGGATTCACGAGCGTGATTATCAGTCCCGTAATCCAGTTCGTGTGGTATCTACTCTACCTGGGGGTTTAGCGGCGGGTCGTTCCACTGCGGCCCTTGCGACAAAATGACCAAGAGAATCTTTAGCGGTGCGCAGCCGACCGGCAATCTGCACATTGGTAACTACCTCGGTGCGCTGAAAAACTGGGTCGCGCTGCAACACGAATACGAGAGCTTCTTCTGCATTGTCAATCTTCACGCGCTGACCATTCCGCAAGATCCGAAGCTGTTGCTCGAGAAGACACGCGACCTAGCGCGAGTCTACCTTGCGGTGGGAATCGATCCGCAAATCTCTACGATCTTCATACAGTCAGACGTGCCCCAACACGCGGAGCTCACGTGGGTCCTGAACTGCGTCGCGCGAGTGCCCGAACTCGAACGCATGACACAGTACAAAGACAAGGCAAAGAAACAACAGGAGAACGTGCTGGTCGGCCTACTCGATTATCCCGTGTTGATGGCGTCTGACATTTTGCTTTACCAGACCGACCTCGTTCCGGTAGGCAACGATCAAAAGCAACATCTCGAACTGACTCGAGATATCGCGATCCGGTTCAATCGCGACTACGGCGAGACATTCAAGGTGCCCGATCCTTACATTCCGAAAATGGGCGCGCGAATCATGTCGCTGTCGGATCCGTCGAAGAAGATGTCGAAGTCCGACGACGATCCAAACAGTCGCGTGTTGCTGATGGACGACGCGGACACGGTCCAACGCAAGTTCAAACGTGCGGTCACCGATTCCGGGACCGAGATTCGTTTCGACGAGTCGCGTCCCGCGATCAATAACCTGCTCGAGATCTATCATCTCGTTACCGGGAAGTCGCAGGCCGAGGTCGAGGAGCATTTCGCAGGAAAGGGATACGCGCAGTTAAAAGGCGATCTTGCCGAGGTCACTATCGAGTTTTTGCGACCTATTCAAAAACGAGTACATGAAATCACGGATGAAACTCTCGATCGTTTACTCGATCAGGGTCGCGAGAAAGCGAGCAAGATCGCTGGTGCAACACTCGCACAGGCGTACCAGCGAATGGGCATTTCAGGGTAATGAACGAAGAAACACCGGAGACAGTCGTGGAAACAGTCGAAGCGGATTCTGCGCCGCTCAACGTTGCGGGCGCGACGCCGCACATTGTTACCGACGACGTTACGGACGATTTGAAGATCCTGCTGGGCGAGTTTGAAGGTCCACTCGATCTGCTGTTGCACCTCATTCGGCAGGAGCAAGTCAGCATCTACGACATTCCCGTCGCACGCCTCACCGACGAATACCTGCGCTACCTGCGCGTCATGCAGGAGATGGACATCGCGGTTGCAGGCGACTTCCTCGTGATGGCGGCAACGCTGATCGAGCTGAAGACAAAGATGCTGCTCCCGCGCGACCCTTCCGCGGTGCTGGAAGAGGAAGAGGATCCGCGCAGCGATTTGGTCAATCAATTACTCGAGTACCAGAAATACAAAGCAGCGGCGCAG
>DASTOZ010000581.1:0-4211 GCA_035762365.1 Pyrinomonadaceae bacterium
CGGCGCAGCGCTGAAGTCTTCCGAGAATGGTGAACCACCGGAGGTTTGCAACAACGACTGGTTTGACACTCTCTGGAAGTAGACGCCGTAGCCTCCGCGGACCACAGTACTCTGATCGCCGAAGACGTCGTACGCAAAGCCAAAGCGCGGCGCTGGATAGAACTTGAAACAATCCAACATCGTGCAACGGCTCACGCCCGGATCACCGACCACAGGGGTTTCTTCCGGATTGATGATTTCAAGCGGTGGCTCGGTGCCATCGCCGAGACCGCGGAAGTTCGAGAGGAAGTTAAACTTCTCATGAGCGATGCTCAAGCCCTCGAGTCGGAAGCCGAGGTTCATGGTTAGCCGAGAGTTGAATTTCCAATCGTCCTGCACGTAGTACGAATGGTCCAGGGCGCGGAAGTAGAACGTCGAAAAACCCGCTCTGCCTTGAGTCGTTGTTACTCGGCCCAGCAGGAAGTTCTGAAAACCAACCAACCCGGTTGCATTGCCAAACGTGACCGAGCCACGCGTTGCGAAGTTGTTATAACGATTCAACTCGTAATAGCTGCCTTCGCCGCCGAACCGGAATTGATGACTTCCTTTGCTCCACGACAGATCGTCGCCGAGCACGAAAGTATTGAACGTGCCGCCACGATCGTCGTTAACACCCGCGCCGATCGAGAAGGCGCCGGTGATGATCGCCTGGTAGGCGGCCGGAAACTCCGCCGCGTTACCACGAATTGCTCCGATGTCTGACAACGAGATCAGCTCGTTGGGAGCGATGGAGAAGAAGAAGCGGTTGAATCCCGCCTTGAAGTCGTTGACGATGCGCGAAGAAATCACGCTCGTTAGACCAAGCTTGACGAACTTATTGCGGCCGGGGGCAAACTGCGCGTAACGCAGAGTCCCACCCGCGCCAAACGGACGCAGCGCTTCGTTGGTCGATTGGAAGTAGCGGAACGTCAGCTTGTTGTTCGTAGTTAGCTGATGGTCCGTTGTGATGGTGAACTGGTTGTCCTTGAAGGTTCCCAGGGATGCTCGGTTGATCGAACCGAGGCTGAGAGTTCCACCCGGACCGTTGAATCCCGCGGCGCCATTGCCCGCGTTAGGAGCGACGGTAGGAACGCAGAAGGACCCGCCGAAGTCGGGACATTTGCTGCCCAGCAAGTTGAGATAAGCAACGGCTACCGGGTTCAGTCCCGTAAATCCTAAAGGCAATCCACCGGGGAAGAAGGTGGCAATCAGGTTCGCCTCGGAGCGGTTGGTTGGCAGGACGGGAATGTTGGTCGCGAAGTTTGTTCCCGCCGCCGTGCCCGAAGCGGCATGCGTGCCCTGATAGTTGAAGAAGAAGAAGTGTCGTTTGTTGGTGTCGTGCAGAACGGGCCCACCCTCGCCGAAATGCGGCAGGTAAAATGGACCACCGATCGACAGACCATACACACCTTGACGATATCGGGGACGCTCCTGGCCCGTGCGATTGCGGAAGAAGTCGTTCGCGTTCAGCACATCATTGCGCAAGAAGAAAAACGTATCGCCGTGAAACTCATTGGTGCCGGATTTTAGAGCGACCTGGATGTTGCCGCCGCCATTGCGACCTTGTGACGCGTCGTAAAGCGACGTTTGGGTCTTGAACTCCTGCACCGTCGACGGATTCGGCAGCGGTACGTTGTCGAGGATCGGAAGATTGATATCGTTGGCGTTGATTCCTTCCAACTGATAGTTGTTGTTAACGGGACGCTGACCGTTGACGTTGATCGTCACGGCGCCGCGACCCAGCGCGTCCGACTGAAACATCTCGGTGTTCGCGCCGGTTGAAAGTGTTAGCAGCGTCAGGAAGTTGCGGGTCGCGAGAGGCAAGTTGTTGATGGTCGTCGACTGCAACGTCTGTCCGGTAGTTGCGGAGTTGAGTTGAATCGGAGTTGCGCCGCCTTCGACGGTTATTGACGCCGTGATCTCGCCGACTTTGAGGGGAACGTTTACCGTCGTCGTCTCGGTAACGTTGACTTTGACGTCGGGCAATTCTGTTTTCGAGAATCCAGTCGCGGTAACTACCACCTTGTAAGTTCCGGGGGGTAGGGACGTGACACCAAAGTTGCCGTTGGCATCAGTGGTTGTGGTTCGCTCGGTAACGCCAGTCGCCGCGTTGATGATGTCTACTTGAGCGCCGGCAACGGCCGCTCCTTTTTCATCCTTCGCGGTTCCCGAGATCGCGCCAGTCGATCCTCCCTGTGCGAGTGCATTGCCGATCAGGGTGAGAACGACCACTAGTGAAAGAAGTAGTCTTACAAACAAGCCGGAAGCTGTTTGCGCTTTCCTTTTCATGATCGAGTTTCCTTTCTCAAGTGCATTCGTTGAGGAATGCGTTGACAGGGGAAGGAGAGAGAGACGAAATGCCGGAGCGCAACTGCCATGCCTTGGACTATCAGGCTGTAAGTCATTGACCTTAATTAGGTTGTGAGGTTAGCTGCGGGCCGACGTCTCCAAAAAATTGGGAACAATCCAAAAACCTGGCAACCGGCAAGAGATCCGTCTCGCCCGCGATTACGCCGATGACACGGATTTCTGCGTGTGTTGCATCGCTACTTTTCGAGGCTTACCTGGACGGGCACACCGAGTGTGAGCGAGTCGAACACGCGCGAGTAAGTTGGACCGAGTTGGCAAAGCTCTTCGAGTTGCTCGTCCGGCACGTCTGCCTTGATGCGAAACTTGATCGACAAGTTGCGGGGCGAAATGAAAACGTGCGTGGCGGCATTATTAAGTAGAGTGATGTTGAGGTCGTGATCGAGCTCGAGAATAGCGTCCATTGCGCTGCTGACGAGCCGATCCAGCTTGGCCTCGCGCGCGCGAAGTTCTGCTTCTGACCGGAGGCGTCGATATTCGGCAGCCGCGCGCACCGCGAAGATGCGAAAGAAACTGAGCAGTCGCGAATCGACGGGCATCGGTTTCGTGTCGAGAATGGCGAGATGACCCAGAACAGTTCCGTCATCGTCGAGGAGTGGCATCCCCACGTAGCTGACTGCGCCGAACGTGCTCAGGTCGGGATCGTCGGGAAGGAGTTGAGCAACGTTCTCCGGGATATGTACCAGCTTTGCTTCCTTGATAACCGGCTCACAGGGAGTGCCAGACAGCGCGTATTCGTAATCGGAGATCCATTCACCATTGAGTTGGAAGGCAAGCGAGCGCAGTCGCGCCGATTCTTCGTCATACTCCGTCACCCACGCGCCGCTGGTGTCAAGCGTGGCCGCGAGCGCTTCAACCAAAGCGAAGTAGAACCTCGAGCCGGTTTCACCCGCCGTTCCTTCCGTGATCAATCGCAACGCCTGGTCCAGGTCGAGGTGTTCGAAGCGTGACAGGTTGGTGCTTATGATACACGACATCAATTTTGGTTATCTAAACATCGTTGACAGAGCGGGGCGCTTGGGTGTAAGAACTGGCGCTCAGAACCTCGCTTTTTCCATCTTCCATTCGGCGCCTACACACAAGCGTGGCGCTATTCGCGCGGGCCGGTAAGCGGCTCCCATTCCTCAGAAAGGAAAGCAATGTCACATCCAGTCACTTCGCAACCAACAATCGGACTCCACACTCCGATGACCAACATTCCACCTTCAGAAACAACAGTCGCAGTTCCGCAGATGTCGCCCGGCTCTTCGGGTTTCGGAGATGAAGTAGAAGTAGCGTCGGGAGCTGCCGTCGAATCTGTTCAAGCAGACGAATCCGAAGGTTTCGAGGCCGCGGAGATCGTTGAGCCGGTCGTTCCGGATCTATCGACACTCGAAGACATCGGCGTCGCGTCGTTCGGGCCGCCACCTCAGTTCGAAGCGGTTATCGGTACCGATGAACGCATTCGGATCAAGACCACAAAACAGTATCCATGGCGCGTCATTGCTTCGTTGCTCATCACTGCTGCCGACAACTCACAGTGGATCGGCACTGGCTGGTTCATCAGTCCCCGAACACTCGTCACGGCAGGCCACTGCGTTTACATCAAGCACAGCGGCGTTCCGGGCCGCGATGGTTGGGTAAAGAAGATTCAGGTAATGCCGGGACGAAACGGATCAGATTTGCCTTTTGGGGGGCTGAGCGCGACGGAGTTTTGGACCGTGAAGGGCTGGGGCGATCAGGGGTTAGAGAGTTACGACTACGGCGCGATCATTCTCCCCGCCGCATTCAAGCAAGATCTCGGGTTCTTCAGCTTCGGTGTCTTCGACGACTCGCGTTTGTTGGCG
>DASTOZ010000582.1:0-3050 GCA_035762365.1 Pyrinomonadaceae bacterium
TTTAGCGGATAAAAGAAGATCCGCTTCGTCCGGTGTTGGAACGTGAGCGATCATGGTCCCGTCGACCTGCTCGTAAAGCGGCGGTGGGATGTCCGCGAAATCCGCCATCGGGCCATAGACATGGTCCACGCCTTCTTTGAACACGTCACCGATCAGCAGGTTGATGATGTGCACTCGCTCCTCGGGGTACTTCCGCAGGAAACCTGAAAAGCTGAAACCTTCGTTATAAAACGCGTAGACCAGTTTACGCATCGACTCGATCCCGCGATCGAGCTTCGCCTGGTACTGCCCGAGACGTTCGGCGGAGAAATCGTCGTGGTTGAACGCGTCGTGAATCGCGTCGGTGGCGAGCTCGGCCATCTTCAGCGCGAGCAGCACGCCGGACGAATAAATCGGATCGAGGAACCCGTACGCGTCGCCGATGATGATGAAACCATTGCCGGCGTTCTGCTTTGAACGATAGGAGTAATCGAGAATCGAGTAGATCTTGTCGACGCGCTCGCCTTCCGCGACTCGCTTCCGGCATGGTTCACATTTATCGATCTCTTCCTGGTAGATCTTCGCGAGGTCCTGACCACGGCCCTGCACGAGGTACTCGGGATCGGCAACGATGCCCACGCTCGTGATGTCGTTCTCGAGCGGGATGTACCAGAACCAACCGTTGCTTCCCTTCTCGGTTCGCAGCACCAGAGTCGCGCCGCCGTTTAGATCCGGCTCGCGATGCGCGCCTTTCCAATAGGAATACAAAACGGCTTTCTTCAACTTCGGATCGCGCACGCGCCAGCGAAACTTGTTCGACAACATCGCCGCCTGTCCCGTCGCGTCGACGACGACTTTCGCGAAAAACTTCTCACGCGAACCGTCCTGCATCTGCACTTCCACGCCGACTGCCTGGTCGCCTTCAAACAATACCTGCTTGACCAGAACTCCCTGATGGACCGTGACGCCCGAATCAGCAGCATGATCGATCAGCAACTTGTCGAACTCAGCGCGCGTCACTTGCCACGTCACGGCACTTTCGTGATGCACCGCCTCAAAGAAATAGAACGGGCGCGATTCCTTGCCCGCGGCGTTGGCAAACTGCACGCTGTACTTCCGCACAAACGGGCTCGCTTTCAACTTCTCCAGCAAACCCATGCGCCGGAAAGTCCAATACGTGTCGGTCATCAGTGATTCGCCGATGTGATGACTAGGGAAAATCTCTTTCTCGAACAGAATTACCTGGCGCCCTTCGCGGGCCAGCATACTGGCAACGGAACTCCCTGCGGGTCCACCACCCATTACTATGACGTCGTAGTTATTTGTATTCATGCGTAGCGTACAGTTCTCAGTTCAGGTTCAAAAAAATCAATCAGGAAACGATCGACTTCCAGCAGACCGCGACGCGTAAGCTGGATACAGCCATCTTCTCTTCGCAGCAAATCGTCCGCGGCAAGACTCTCGTAGACCGGAAGAAACTCTTTCCAAACGTCCACTCCAAATTTCTCCTGAAAGTAACCGGTATCGAGCGCGCCGGTTTTAAGTTGCAGGACCATCTCGCGGATGAGTCGCTGCTTCGGCGTCAGAGAAACAGCCCGCAAAAGCGGCAGGCGGTCTTCGTTAAGGATGCGCACATACTCTTCGAAGTTGTGCGCGTTTTGAAAGTTTACCCCGCCGAAATGCGAAAACGACGAGACGCCGATGCCGATCATGTCGCCGCCGTGCCAGAGCGCGTCGCGATAGATAAAGCGGCAGGTTTTCCTTTTCGTCGCCACGATGTCCGAACCCGCGATTTCGTAGTCGTGTGCCAGAAACTGTTCGAACGCGTAGTTGAGCCACCGACGCTTCGTGGACCAGTCGGCGATCGGCGAGGTCATGCCCTTCTTCAGGATGTCCTGCGAGATGACGGTGTTGTACGGAAGCTCCATCTGGTAGATGGTGACTGAATCGGGCGCGAGCTCGATCGTTTTCTGAACTGCGTCGCGCCACTTCTCTTCCGTCTCACCCATCATGCCGGAGATCAGGTCGACGTTGATCTGCGGAAAGTCGACAGCGCGTGCCCACTCGTACGCGCGATAAATCTCAGGGGACAAATGCGCGCGGCCATTCGCAGCGAGAATCTCGTCGTCGAAGTGTTCGATGCCGAGACTAAGCCGCGTGACCCCGATCTCTTTCAGTGTTTCGAGTTTTGATCTTTGGATCGTGCCGGGTTCACACTCGAATGTGACTTCTTCCGCGCTGTCCCACGTTACGTGCTTGTTCAGTCCATCGACCAGGTAGCGCAACTGTCTATCGCTGATGTACGACGGCGTGCCGCCGCCGAAATAGGCAAAGCGCAACTGCCGCCCCTGAAACGCGGGCGTGCGGCTGTAGAGTTCGTTCTCCTTGATTAACGCGTCGAGATAGACCTCGATCTCCGAGGCGTTCTTATCGGTGTAGACCTTGAAGTAACAGAAGAAGCAGCGCTTCCGGCAGAACGGAATGTGGATATAAAGACCGAGTGGATCGTCCACGCGGGCCGGTTGGTTCAATGCGACGCTGACCTCGGAAACAAACTCCGGCTTCCACTGGGAGAAAGGCGGGTAGTTCGAGACAAAATAATTCCCTACTTCGGTTCTGCTTGGGGTATCTACTGTCATCTATAACGCGCTTCGGCGCAACCAGGCAAAATTAACAGGTTACTACGCGTGACGCAATTCATAGGTTGCGTCGCGACAAGGTGACGTTGTATAGAACACCGATGTCCCCTGAACACCGATTCAGATTTTCGGAGTTACGGCACTATTTACCTTACGCTCTACTAATAATTGTTTTTGTCTGTGGTGTTTGGGTCATTCTCAGCGTTGGTTCAAGCCTGGATCCAAACACGCACAGCACCGCCGACGCCTCCACAATCACGTCTTTGACGACGGTTCTCAAGCAAAACTTCCGCAATCCGCTGAGCGTTCTGCTGCTTCAGATCATCGTCATCATCATTATGGCGGGGCTGTTCGGCAGGTTGTTTCGTCACCTTCGCCAGCCGCCGGTGATGGGCGAGATGGTGGCCGGGATCGTGATGGGTCCGTCGGTGC
>DASTOZ010000583.1:0-4284 GCA_035762365.1 Pyrinomonadaceae bacterium
GGCCGGCTTCGACGTGGGCCACCTTCACTCCAAGCTTCACGCAAACCAACGCGCACGCGATTGTCGAGTTGACGTCGCCGACGACGATCACCCAATCGGGTTTCTCGCGCAGCACGACGGGCTCGAAACGTTCCATTACCGCGGCGGTCTGCGCCGCATGCGAACCTGAGCCGACGCCGAGATGAGTATCGGGTTGTGGGAGTTGAAGGTCGCGGAAGAACGAGTCGGACATGTCCGCGTCGTAGTGTTGGCCCGTATGGACCATGAGCGGTTGAAACTTCGCGGGCCGCGCCCTCATCGCAGCCACGATCGGCGCAACCTTCATGAAGTTGGGCCGCGCCCCAACGACATTGATTACTTTAAGCATCAGGTCTTTGGTCTTAGGTCTCAGTCTTAAGTCTCTCAGCTTTTTCAGGTAAACCCAAGACCAAAGACCCAAGACCCAAGACCAACGTTCTACAACCGGATCACTCGGGCCTTGCTCGCGCTTCTGACTTCGCCATTCAGCGCATTGCGCGTGTCGACGATCAACGGCGCCAGCGAGCAAACGCGCTTGTAGTCAATCTCGCTGTGGTCCGTGACGATGATCACGCAATCCGTCTTTTGCAGTTCGTCGTCGCTCAACGGCATCGACGACAATGGCTCGCCACTCGCTTCGATGTGCGCGTCGTCGAACCGAAGCTCTTTCACAAACGGATCGTGATAGCGAACGTTCGCTCCCTTGGCACGCAGCCGATCGATGATCGAAAGCGCCGGACTCTCGCGCACGTCGTCGACGTCGCGTTTGTAAGCCACACCCAATAGCAGCACGTTCGATCCCTTCACCGCTTTCTGCTCGTCGTTGAGCCCGTCGGCAACTAGTTGGACCACGTGCTCCGGCATCCGTGAATTGACTTCCTCCGCGAGACTGATGAAACGCGAGTCGAAACCATGCTGCCGCGCTTTCCACGACAGGTAATGCGGATCGAGCGGGATGCAGTGTCCACCGATTCCCGGTCCGGGATAAAACGCCATGAACCCGAACGGCTTCGTCGCCGCCGCGCGAATCACTTCCCACGTGTCGATATTCAACGCATAACAAAGCCGGGCCATTTCGTTCGCCATGCCGATGTTCACCGCTCGAAACGTGTTTTCCAGCAGCTTCGCCGCTTCGGCAACGCGCGCTGACGTCACAGCGTGCACGTCGTTGACGATCTGCGAATAAAGGTGCGCGGCGGCGGCGGTCGAATCAGGCGTGACGCCGCCGACGACCTTGGGAATGTTGTGCGTCATGAACTGCGGATTGCCGGGGTCGACGCGTTCGGGCGAGAACGCCAGCAGGAAATCTTCGTCGAGCTTCAGACCGACCTCTTCAAACATCGGCAACAGCACTTCGTCCGTCGTGCCGGGATAGGTCGTCGACTCCAGAATGATAAGTTGACCACGGCGCAACCGTTTCCGGATCTCTTCCGCGGCAGCGAGGATGTAGGAAACGTCGGGTTCTTTTGTTTTGCGCAGCGGGGTCGGGACGCAGATGATGATGACGTCGCAATCGCTGAGATTGTTGAAATCAGTGGTCGCGCGCAGACGCTCCGACTTCACCATTTCGTTGAGTCGCGTCGCCGGCACGTCGCCGATGTATGAATGCCCTTCGTTAATGCGCTGCGCTTTTGTTTCGTCGACCTCGAAACCGATGGCCCGAAAGCCTTTCGAAGCGAATTCGACGAGCAGCGGCAGCCCGACGTACCCAAGCCCGATTACACCCACCTGCGCCTGTTTGTTCGTGATTTTACCGATTAGTTCATTTTTCATGATTGGGCTGAAAGACTAGAGAACCCTATCGACAAGTGTCAAGCAATCATATATATCCGTGTGCGTGAACACAGACTACGCAGATGTAACAAGCCGAATCGACTCAAGAGACCAGAAAAAAGTCGATTCTCCGGCGAAGCTGATTCGTGGTTTGAGTCTGCTGGACGCGACGATGATTGTCGTCGGATCGATGATTGGGTCGGGCATCTTTATCACTTCGGCGGAATCGTCGCGGTTAGTCGGTTCGCCGGGTTGGCTGCTGGCGGCATGGGCGCTGGCGGGTGTGTTGACAATCACGGGCGCGCTCTGTTGTGCGGAACTGGCCGCGATGTGGCCGCGGGCGGGCGGGCAGTACGTTTTTCTCCGCGAAGCGTATGGACCAGCCACGGGGTTTCTCTTCGGCTGGGGCTTGTTTCTGATTATTCAGACGGGAACGATTGCGGCAGTTGCCGTCGCGTTTGCGAACTTCACGGGCGTGCTCGTCGAGTGGATTTCAGGCGAGCGATACCTGATCGCGCCGCTGGTTGTCATCAAGCCGTTCACGCTCGGAGGCTTGTCCTTCAACGGTTATGCGGTGAGTTTGTCGACGCTCCAACTGGTCGCAGTCGTGATGATCCTGTTCCTCACGTTCATCAACACGCGTGGACTCAAGACCGGGAAGGTCATCCAAAACACGTTCACGTTCACGAAAACGGCCGCGCTGCTGGGACTAATCGTGATCGGTCTGTTGCTCGGATGGAACGCGGCGAGTGCGGCGTACACATCGTCATGGTGGGCTTCGTGGGAAAACGGTTGGCGCCCCACAGCGGCGCAGGTTTGGTTCGAACCGGCGGGCCAGGGATTGCTCGTGCTGGCGCTGCTTATGTTACTCGGACGCGCGATGGTTGGACCACTGTTCGCGCAGTCAGCATGGAACAACGTGACGTTCACCGCGGGAGAGGTTCGCGATCCGGGAAAAAACCTGCCGCGCGCGTTGTTAATCGGTTGCGGGCTCGTAGTCACGTTTTATCTTTTGGCGAACCTCGCTTACGTCGTGACGCTGCCGCTCGCCGGAATCCAAACTGCGCCCCAGAATCGGGTGGCGACCGCGGTGATGCAGGCGGTGCTTGGACCGAGCGGCACGATCCTGATGGCGCTCGCGATCATGATCTCGACGTTTGGTTGTAATAACGGTCTGATCCTGGCGGGCGCGCGTGTTTACTACGCGATGGCGCGCGACGGACTGTTCTTCAAACGCGTCGACAGCGTCAACGCGCATCACGTGCCCGCGGTTGCGCTGATCGCGCAAGGAATTTGGGCTTCGTTGCTGGTGCTTCCACGGACGGTGACGCTCAATCAGCAAGCCGGGACGTATTCGTTCGGCAACGTCTACACGCAACTGCTCGAGTACATCGTTTCCGCGGACCTGGTGTTTTACGGATTGATGGTCGGCGCGGTGATCGTGATGCGACGCAAGGCGCCCGACATCGAAAGACCGTATCGAACGTTTGGGTATCCGCTCGTGCCGATTGTTTATATCGTGCTGGCAGGGCTCTTTGTTATCGACCTTGCGATTCTCGCTCCGTCGACGTCAGGAATCGGGTACTTGTTGGTCGCTACCGGTATTCCAGTTTATCTGCTGTGGAGCCACAAAAAGGCACAAAAGTCACAAAAGGAAAACCTCTAAAATCAAAGAAACTCAAACAAATCCTTTTGTGCCTTTTTGTGGCTCACTTAACCCATTCGTCCGCGATCTCGGTTTCGACCTTCACCGGGACAGTCTTCAAATACTCTTCACCCGCGGCGCACATCACGCGTTCGACTTTCGCGGCGATCTCCTGCGCTTCGTCACCGTCAACTTCGACGACGATCTCGTCGTGAATGATGTTGACGATCTGCGCGTTCGTGTCGCGCAGCTCGTCTTTCATCAAACGCAACGCGCGTTTCAGAATGTCAGCGCTCGTGCCCTGGATCGGCGTGTTCTTGCCGTTGCGCTGCGTCATCGAGATTTGCTGCCGGTCGTTTTCGTCGTAACGGAAGCGGACTAGACGTCCTGACGCCGTGCGCGCCTGCCGCTCGCTGACGGCGCGGTTCGCCGCGTCGCGCAGGTAGTTGTCGAGCTGTCGATACGTCGCGAAGTAGCGGCGCAGGACGTTCTCCGCATCCGAAACACTCAATCCAGTCATGAGCGCAAAACGTTGCGCGCCGATGCCGTAGACCACGCCGAAGTTGAGTCGCTTCGCGAAATCACGCTGCTCTTTCGTGACTTGATCCAGCGAAGCATTGAAGACCTGCGACGCGGTGACGCGATGCAGGTCCGCCCCGGAGTTGAACGCGTCGATGAATCCGCGGTCGCCGGAAAACTCGGCGAGTATGCGCAACTCGATCTGCGAATAGTCGGCGATGATCAACTTCCGCCCGTCGGGATGCCCACTGAAGCAGCGCCGGTACTCGACCGCGTGCGGCACCTGCTGAATATTCGGGTTCGTGCAGGCAAACCGGCCGGTGGGTGCG
>DASTOZ010000584.1:0-5086 GCA_035762365.1 Pyrinomonadaceae bacterium
CGTTTTCTCCTCGAACCTTTTCGCTCGAGGATTCAGCCGTACCACGCCGGTGCAGAACATCACCGACGACTTCTCATGGATCAAAGGCGACCACACGATCGGTCTGGGCACGAACCTTCGCCTCGTTCGTAACAATCGCGAGAGCTTTGGTGACGCGTTCGACAACGGAATCACAAACCAATCCTTCTACGCTGGTTCCGGTAACGTTGTCTCCAACCCGATCAACGCATGGTTACCGCATCTGACAGGGCTTCCTGTCGGCACTGCGATCGCAACATCCGACGTCGTGAACACGCGCCATGCGTTTGCGGCACTGCTGGGAAGGCTGTCGCAGTACACCGCAAACTTCTCGTTCAACGTCGACGGTACGCCACTTCAATTCGGCGCGCCCTCGGTGCGAAGTTTCGCGACGGAAGAGTTGGACATCTATGCGCAGGACATTTGGAAGGTGCGAGACAATTTCACCTTTACCTATGGACTTCGCTACGGACTGAGCCGTCCCGTTTATGAGAGGAACGGCTTCCAAACAAGACCTAGTATTGGCCTTCAGGAGTATCTGGATAAGCGTCTTGCGGCGGCAGAGCGGGGACAGAACTTTGATGAACCGTTGACCGTCGAGCTCGCTGGTCCAAAGCACAATGCTCCTGGTTTCTACGAGCTGGACAAGAACAACTTCCAACCGCGTGTTGCTGCGGCGTGGTCACCCGCCTTCAGGACCGGCTTCCTTTCGAAGCTCTTCGGCGCCGAAAAGGAATCGACCTTCCGTGGTGGTTTCGCGATCACGAACGACTACTTTGGTCAGGCGCTCGCGGTCAACTTCGACGGAAACAACACGCTCGGTTTCGGTTCAGAGCAAACTCCGTCGGCAAACACCTACAACGTCACGACCAATCCGGCGCCCCTGATCACCGGTCTCGGAATGGGTATTCGCGGTCTTCCAGGCATCACGACGCCACCGAACCTGACCTTCCCGCAAACGCAGCCACAGGATTTCCAACGACGAATCGAAGGCTCGCTAGATACGAACCTTGTTTCGCCGATCAACTACAGTTGGAATGCAACCTACGGCCGCCAGTTTGGGAAGGGACTCTATGTTGAAGCTTCTTACATCGGCAGGCTGGCGCGCAATCTGCTCGCTACCCGCGACGTAATGCAGATCAACAACATCGTGGACACCAAGTCAGGTCAGGATTGGTACACCGCGGCAGGAATCCTCGAGCAGCACCGTGTGAACGGCACGCCTATCGCGAATATTCCAAACATTCCGTGGTTCGAAAACGTGTATGGACCAGGCGAGATTGATTCAATCTTTTTCGGATTGGGTCTAACCAACTCGCAAGCCGCGTACGCGGTGATGGCGGTTGGTACTGAATCAGGCGGTAGAACTCCTGACTGCTTGTCTCTCGTCGGCGGTTGTTTCGAATTTGGCGACGACTGGACGTTCCTTCAGGATCTGCTCGACGCGTTCAGCAGCAGACAGATCTGGTTCCAGAGCCAATACGGCGCGCTTTCGGCGTTCGGTACGATCGGCAGCTCCGACTACCACGGAGCGACCCTCAGCATCCGGCAACGTTTGCGCAGCTTGACCTGGGACTTCAACTACACGTTCTCGAAGTCGATTGACGATGCGTCCGGTCTCCAGACCAGCGGCGTGTTTGGTACGGCTTTCATTACCAACGCACTGCGGCAGCGCGACAATCGCGGCGTTTCCGATTTCGACATCACCCACATCGTGAACTTCAATTCGATCTGGGACATTCCGTTCGGCCGTGGACGCCAGTGGTTGAACGATTCAAACAAGTTCGTCAATGCCGTGTTGGGTGGATGGACGCTCGCTTCGATCGTTCGCTACAACAGCGGGTTGCCGGTAAGCTCTCCGGTAGACATCGGCGGTTGGCCCACCAACTGGAACGTCAGAAGTTGGGCGGTGCCACTCGGCAAGATTCAATCGTCTCCGACGCGGGGCGGTAACGGTCAGCCGGCGAACCTGTTCTCCGATCCGGAAAAGGCGTACCAGAGTTGGCGCAGTCCGGCGCCGGGTGAAACTGGTGCGCGAAACATCCTGCGAGGCATGGGCTTCTTCACTCTGGATGCAGGGCTCAACAAGAGCTTCCAAATGCCATGGAGTGAGAATCACAAGCTGTCGATTCGCTGGGAAGTCTTCAACGTAACCAACACTCAATTCCTGACGGGTAACGCGGACGTGACCAACGGTCTCGACCCGCAATTCGGCAGCCCAAGCCCAACGTTCTTCAACTTCACGGGCATTCAGGGAACACCAAGAGTCATGCAGTTTGCGCTGCGTTATGACTTCTAGTCGAAACTGAGTGTTTGGATTTGAATGCGGGCTGGGACTTCGGTCGCAGCCCGCTGGTTTTTGCGGAGGTTTTATTTTTTAATAAGCGCACGGAGGTCCTTCCAATGACACGTCGACAACGCATTGTCCTGGCTGTAGGGGTCATGCTGGTCCTGCCCACTGTGGTATCTGCACAGCTCCCGAATTCAACGCTGCCGACTTCTTCGTCGCAGCCAGGTGCGGGCTCGCGTAAGAACTTTACCGTGTATGGCGATCTCAAAGTTGAAGATTCGCAGACAAACACGCAGATGAACACGATGTTCGACGTGATCTTGTATACGAGAGGAAATGAGGTCTTCGCGAGACAGCGGGTCGGCAACGGCGGGCGCTATCGTTTCAACAATGTCTTCAATGGCGATTACTACCTTGCAGTCGAGCTCGACAACGTCGAAGTCGCGCGCGTGCCGATCCTGATTGCGGCAAATGCAGTCGAGCACATCAAACAGGACCTGGAGTTCAGATGGAAAGGTGGGGCGCGACCGCCCGCCAGCGTCCTGGCCGCGGACGCCTACAATCGTTCCCAACAAAACAGCGCGCTGTTTGAGAAAGCAACGAAGGAGATCGGTAAGAACGAATTGCCCAAGGCGGCTGAAACACTGCGCGCCGTTGTGGAGGCCGACCCGAAAGACTATCCCGCGTGGAATGAGTTGGGAATGGTCTACTTCATCCAGAAAGATCTCGAAGCAGCGGCGAACGCCTACAGTAAAGCAATCGAACTAAAACCAGATTACGTGACAGCGCTCGTCAGTCTTGGACGTGTGCGTCTCGCGCAAAAGAACAACGACGCCGCAGTCACTATTCTGGACGCCGCCGTAAAAGCGGAGCCCAAATCTGCCACTGCGAATTACTTCCTCGGCGAGGCTTATCTCGCTATCAGGAAAGGTTCGCTAGCAGTAGGTTTCATGAATGAAGCCATCAAGCTCGATCCGAATGGGATGGCGAATGCTCATCTTCGTTTGGGCACTCTCTACAACAACGCCGGACGAAAAGACCTCGCGGCGGTCGAGTTCAACGAGTTCCTGAAAAAAAGACCGGAGTACCCGGAGGCTCAGAAACTCAGAGACTACATCAAAGCAAACTACACAAGAACCGACCGCCCCGGGGATCCGGAAGCGAAGCCCAGTCCCAGTCCCAATCCGTAACTCATGAACCTCGCCATAATCGTGTTGCTGGGTGCGACCCTGATCGACGGATCGGGTCGCATGCCGCTACGCAACTCCGTGGTCGTTATCAAAGGTGATTCGATCGTCGCCGTTGGTTCGCGTGGACGTGTCTCAATTCCAGCGGGCGCGCGCGTGATCGATGCGCGTGGTCTCGTGGTGGCGCCGGGTTTTATAGATGCGCACAATCACTCGGATCGCGGTTTCAAAGAAGATCTGGCGGCGACGTCGCAGGTGTCGCAAGGCATCACGACTGTCGTGATCGGGCAGGACGGTGGCTCGGCGTTCCCGGTTGGCCCGTATTTGCAAGCACTCGACGAGAACCCGATCGCGCTCAACATTGCGACGTTCGTGGGTCACGCAACACTTCGTTCGCGAGTGATGGGCGACGACACGAACCGCCACGCGACGCCCGACGAGATTCAGCGCATGGCCCAAATGGTCGAACAGGCGATGCGCGACGGCGCGTTTGGTCTCTCGACCGGCCTCGAGTACGAAACCGGCAAGCCCGCCACAACCGAAGAAGTAATCGCCCTCGCGCGCGTCGCTCGCACGTTCAATGGCATCTATATCAGTCATATTCGCGACGAGGCTGACAAAACGTTCGCAGCGCTTGAAGAAGCTATTCGCATCGGCAGGGAAGCGCGGATTCCGGTCCAGATTTCACACATCAAACTCGGAAGTGTCGCCGTTTGGGGCAAAGCGGAGGAAGCGGTCGCGCTGATCAATCGCGCGCGGACACGCGGACAGGACGTCACCGCCGACTGTTATCCCTACGAAGCGTGGAGCTCGACCATTCGAGTGCTGGTTCCGAGTGGAAAGCATTTCGACCCGACGGATGTTGCGCGTGCTCTCGCGGATGTCGGAGGGCCAGCGAACGTGACGATTGTGAGTTGCCGCGCACATCCGGAGTATGAGTTCAAGAACATGGAAGAGATCAGCAAGCAGGAGGGAATTACTCCGGTTGAGCTCTACATGAAGATCGTGCGCGACGGCGGCGCGGGCGTGATCGGCCACACGATGAAGGACCGCGACATCGAGACGTTCTATCGTCAGCCGTGGGTGATGGTGAGCAGCGACGGCGGTATCGGGTCGCGGCATCCGCGTGGGGCAGGTACGTACCCGCGCGTGCTCGGGCGGTACGTTCGTGAGCTTCACTGGCTGACGTTGCCGGAAGCGATCAGGAAGATGACTTCGCTGCCGGCGCAGCGCTTTGGATTGCGTGACCGCGGGTTGGTCCGTGCGGGTTTCAAAGCGGATCTCGTTTTGTTCGATCCGGACCGGATCATCGATCGCTCGACGTTTCAGGAACCACAGATGATCTCTGAAGGCATAAAGCGAGTGTTTGTAAACGGCGAGGAGGTTTGGATTGACGGTAAGGTTACGGGTAATCGTCCCGGTCGCGCGTTAAGAAATACAGGCCCGTCTTCTGACCATCTCGTTCGACCACGTAAAAACCAGTGACGATGTGACCGGCGTTGAGCGCGCTGGTGAACGCCGCGCGCGTTGGCTCGCGCCAGAGCTCCGGATTCGACTCGCCGGGGATCTCGATCACTAAATGCCTTTTATC
>DASTOZ010000585.1:0-2922 GCA_035762365.1 Pyrinomonadaceae bacterium
CGAAACTCTGGCGCGCGCCGGTTCACTGCCGCCCGTTACCACCAGCGGGTAACTTCCGGCTGAGACCGCGAGATGTTCGAAAGTTCGGTTCTGCGCCGCAACGTCATAAAAATTGGCGCCCGCGAAGTTGACTTGTCTGCCTTTCTCGTTGACTTCGCGAAGTTGGACCAGGCGATCCGCATGAGGGTAAGGAAGAGAACGAAGCAACAACGCATCGACAATCGAAAAGATCGCCGTCGTCGAACCGATGCCGAGCGACAGAACCAGAATCACAACTGCCGTGAAACCCGGACGTTTCAGCAGAGTTCGCACTGCGAACCGGATGTCTTTAGTCATGTTTGCCCCTCCTTAGCTGCCCGGAACGAACGGCCGCGACTGGACGATGTAAATCTGCCCTTTCATGTAAGCCCACTCGATATCCTGATCGCGATTGCCAAACACGCGCTTGATCGCGAGCGCCGAACGGACCAGCCGGCGGATCACGTCGTCGGTCAACACCACGCGATTGCCCTCTATCGGCACTTCCTTCACGCCGCCCTTCTCGTCGAACGTCAACAGACTGTCTTCTGCCGAACGAGTCAGCACCTGGACCGCATTGGTTCGCGGTCGAAAGATGATCTGCTCGGCGATTCGTTGGCCTTCGACGACTTTGATCCCCAGCCCGCGTTTGGCGCTGATGTAAATCGCGGCCCTGTTTTCCGGATCAAACGGATCCGTGCTGATCATCACGCCGGAGCTCTCGGAGTTGATCCCCTCCTGCAACAACACCGCCATGAAGATCTTCGAGTGGTCCACACCCGCGCGCTCCCGCGCTTCGTAAGCTTCGAAGTTCCAGAGCGACGCCCACACCTTGCGGATCGCATCGATCAGCTCCTGATTGCCGCGCACGTTTGGCACGGTCGTGTACAATCCGGCGCCGCTGAAGTTCGGCAGGTCTTCGGAGTTTGACGAACTGCGGACGAACAGACCTTTCCCCGCGTACTCGCTTGCGACTTTCGCCAGCACCTTCTCGCGCAGCGTTGGATCGAACTCGGCAGTTTCGATCTGCTGGCGTAACTGGACCAGCTTCTCGCGACGATACGCCGGATCGTGAACAAACTTCTGATCGTTCAGCAGCCCGAAAATGACGTCGTCGAGCTGGTTGTGTTTGATGAACTCGTCGTAGTAGTAAAACGGAATCGTGAACCCGTTGGGAACGACGATGCCCGGCAGTCGCGCGAACATCACTTCACCGAGATTTGCCGACTTGCCGCCAAACGCGATGCTCGAGCGTGCTCGTTGCTCGTTCAGGTTCAGCAATCGCGTCTCGGTCAAACTGTAGCGCGGCTTCACCAGGTCGAGCCGTTGAGACTGGCGCCGCTGGTACTCTCGCAACTGGTCCATGTCGGCGCGTTTGATCGTGTAGTTCTCACGCAGCGTTTCAAACGACACCCACCAGCCGTCGTACTGCTTCAGCAACTCCTTCGCGTTCTTGATGTAGGCGTTGGGAATGCCCCAGCCTTTTGCCAGCAGATTGATGTGCGACAGCGGCGTCGAAGGCTGCGAGGTGATGATGCCCGCGACCGGCGGAAGTTGAATCGGCACTTCGTCGAGCACGAGTATTTCGTTCGACCCGATTTCGACGTGATCGTCGAGCTTCGGAATGATGTGAATGCGGCCGAGGCCTTTGGCGATGTTGAGCGCCTGGTACGCCTGCTCCTTTGCGATGTCGCTTTGCAGCACGCGTTCGACGCCGGCGAGCGAGCTCGATACTTCGTCCTGGCGCAACGAGTTTGGCTTGAATGCGACGGGAGCGAAAAAGGTTTTGTTGACGACGTCGTAAGTCAGCTTGATCAAATCGGCGGGAATGAGATCGCCTTCCCAGAATTCGAATGTCCAGCGGCGTATGGGTGTTTGATAAGAGAGTGTGCCGAGTATGAACCGGCGGTTTTCCTTGAGATAGTTGTTGACGAAGAACTCGCGGCCACGTTCGAGCGAGAGATACGTGCCGTTGACGAAGTCTTTGTGAAAGCTGTAGCGCTTCTTGTTGACGTAGTAGATTTTGTTGTTATCTTTGCGATCGATCACGATCATTACGTGCGGCAGCGCGTAGGGAGTGTTCGCGTCCCAAACGACGGAGATCCGATCGAAGTCGGCTTGCGATTTGATCGCCGGCAGCGACTTCTGCGCCGCAACCGGAAGACAGATCAAAACCAACAATAAAAACGGATACAGTCGCCTCATAATCCAGATCCTGCCTTTTCGATCTGTGTTAGCAAATGATCGACGTGACGCTGTTCGGTGAGAAAGCTGTTGATGTTGACGCGCAGCACTCGACTGCCGCGCAGCACAGTCGTCGTCAGCCATGCTTCACCGCCGCGCTCGATCGTCTGCTGAATCTGCTGCTGAACGGAATCCGACTTCGACGCGTGACGAAAACAACACACTGCCGTTTCAACTTCGCCTACGCGTTCGAAATCGGGCAGCGCGTCGATCCTGCTCGCGAGGTATTGCGTCAGATCAATCTGACGTTCGACGGCGCGGGCGTAACCTTCGCGACCCATAAACTTCATCGCCATCCATAACTTCAGCGAGTTGAACCGGCGTGTGCCCATCTGTCCGTAGCGGAAGAAGTCGAACTCGACGTCGGCGCCGCCGCGATCCTCGCTCAGGTACTCCGGACTCATATCAAACGAATCGCGCAACACGCGTCCACCTTCGCGCACGAGCACAGCGCCACACGAGAACGGAACAAACATCCACTTGTGCGGATCGAACGTGATCGAATCGGCGAGCTCGATCCCGCGGAGTTTTGCTCTGTGTTGCGCGGAAAAGGCGAGTGGACCACCGTAAGCAGCGTCGACGTGATACCAGCAGTTGTTCTCGCGAGCGACAGCGGCGAGTTCGTCCAGCGGATCGATGACGCCGCTCGAGGTCGTGCCC
>DASTOZ010000586.1:0-2638 GCA_035762365.1 Pyrinomonadaceae bacterium
ATCAACCCGTGGAGAATGAAACCCAGGACTGCCGCCGGCGAACCTATCCGCAGTGCCCATTCGACACCCAGCAGCATACGTGACACCGTCCCGATCAGGTTTAAGACAAGCAGCCCCGTCAGGATCACGATTACGATCACGAGGATCGGCGCGTATTTCGGATCTGCATGAAACTCGCGCAACAAGCCACGCAGCGGAATGACAAAACTGTCCGTCAACCGGCGCACGGTGCGATGAGTCGCGCCAAACGGGTTGAGATCCATCGCGTCGACGATCAGTCGAACGATCATCAACACGATGAAGGCGACGATCAGCGCGATTGTCGCGTTTTCAAAAAACCAGGTTAGTCGTTCGATCATCTGTATCTCTGGTTAACGTTCGCCGAAGATGGCCGTGCCGACCCGGACCATCGTCGCCCCCTCTTCAATTGCAACTCGGAAATCGTGCGTCATTCCCATCGAAAGCTCGCCCTTTCCATCGCCAAACGCGCCGTGCGCTGCAAGCTCGTCGCGCAACTCTCGCAGTCGCCGAAAGAACGGGCGCGCCTCTTCCGGATCGTCGAAGAAAGGCGGCAGCGTCATGAGTCCGTGGAACTGTACGCATTCCAATCCCTTTAAAACTTGAATCAACTCCTTCAACTCACCTTCGTCAATTCCCGACTTTGTCTCCTCGTGACCCAGATCAACCTGGATCAGCACGGGCAAGCTTTCCCTGCCCTCTTCGCCGCACAAACGATCGAGTCGACGCGCCAGTTCCAGCGAGTCGAGCGAGTGGATGACGTCGAAAAGCTGAACTGCGCGGCGTGCTTTGTTTGCCTGAAGATGTCCAACGAGGTGCCAGCGCGTCGCGGTGCGACCGACTTCGTTAATCTTCTGTTCCGCCTCCTGGACGCGGTTCTCGCCCACGTCGGTCGCGCCCAGCTCGATGGCCGTTCTCACCAGCGAAGCAGGATGGGTCTTGCTGATCGCGATGAGCGTGACCTCGTGGGGCAAACGTCCGCATTTTAGTGCGGCTTCGGCGATTTGCGCACGGACGCGTGCGAGTCGTTCCCCCAGTTGGTCCTTATTCATGGTGAAAGATGATAACCCACTCCGTATAAATACGGATTACACGCAGCCTCACACCCATTCTTGACACTCCTTAGATGCATTCGCATAATGAGCATTCGTCTCACGCGGATGTGGCGGAACTGGCAGACGCGCAGGTCTCAGAAGCCTGTGATGGTGACATCGTGGAGGTTCAAGTCCTCTCATCCGCACCACTAACAACTCTTTAGCCTCACATACCATCTGAAAAATAATTGTCACGGATTTTCGGAGGTTGGTGTTTTCGTATTAAGAGGTCAGTTCCGAAAGGGGAAGTTTTTAATGAATGTCGATCAAGCAGCTTTGACGGAAACGGACAACTTGAGACACGCAGGCATGTCGCCTGAGCGAACTGAGCGAACTGTACGTCTAAAACTTGCCGAGCGGCCAGACCGCGACCGCATCCAACGCGTCGTCGATTTGGCGGACGCTCTCTTGAATGAAGCCGAAACACTCGCACGTGATAAGGCGTTCACTGAAGAGGCAACCAGACTCAAGCCGTTGGACATTCTCGGAGGAATCAGTTTTTACGACGAAGTACAGCGGTTCGAGACCCACTTGATCAAAATGGCCCTGTCTGAAACCGGAGGAAACCAGGCGAAGGCAGCAAGGCTACTGGGCATCAAAGCCACCACACTTAATTCCAAAATCAAGCTCTTTAACATCGAAGTTGGTTAAGCCCAACTCGAAGTTGGCTAGGGACGACCAGCCATCATTCGCTTCAATTGACCGCCTCCGACGCTCCGAGCATTTCAGCTTCAGCGGCGTCGGAGACGGTTAATATCTGCTCCTGAAACAGATTCGAATCGATTAGGGTCTGTACGACGTATCGCCCGCGCGTCGGAAAAGTCACGTTAACAAAAAAACTAATGTTGTCAGCAAAGCCGCCTGACGCTATCTCGAACCGTGTCGGTTGCGAGAGCACGATCGGCTGCTGGCGATCGGGTGTCAGTATGCGCACTTCCGATAGAAAGCTGCCGCTGCCTTGCCAGTGGTTAACGACGGCAAACTTGATCAACGAGAGCGGTAACTGCTGGACCATGATGTTCTGGAAGACACCCATGAACGACAATCTGTTGCCGGCCTCGAGCCGGACGTCGTCGCAAAAGAGCGTGTACAGCAATTCGAGCTTCTTTGTAGGTTCAGGGTCCATGGTTACTCCAGCATGCCTTTGAATGCGGTCTCATCAATAACTGTCACGCCAAGGGATTCGGCTTTGTCGAGCTTCGATCCAGCAGCCTCGCCGGCGACGACGTAGTCGGTCTTCTTGCTGACGGAAGAGTTCACTCGTCCGCCCCTCGCTTCGATCAACGCCTTCGCCTCGTCACGAGTAAAACTCGATAAAGTGCCGGTCAGCACAAACTGTTTGCCGGCGAAGCGTTCGTCGAGTGAAGCACTGCTCTTGCGCGACGACTCAGTATTAATCCCGACTGCGCGGAGCCTATCACAAAGCGCGCGATTACCCTCGTCGTCAAACCAGTCGCGAACACTTTCGGCAACGGTCAAACCGATCTCCGGTATCGCGTCCAGCTCCTCAACCGAAGCTTCCATCA
>DASTOZ010000587.1:0-4686 GCA_035762365.1 Pyrinomonadaceae bacterium
GAAGTTGAGTGATGAAGACAAGAAACTGATCTGTGAATGGGCCAGCGCCGAACGCGCGCGCGTTCGTTAAAGGTGGCTGGTATCGTTTACCGTCAACACTCTCACGAATCCATCCGCTCGCAACTCGAATCTCGTAATGCCGCAATTTGAACTGGAGATCCACACGGGCTTCAGTTCGGGGGCGTCGAGGGCGCCCATGAGGTGGAGGGCCAGGATGCAGATGGTGCCCGTGTGGCTGAAGACCGCGATGCGTCCGCCGCTATTGGCGGCGATGATCTCGTCGAGCTTGTTTCGTGCTCGGTCGAGGAGCTGGCGATAACTTTCACCGCCGGCCAGGACATGTTCGAAGTCGCGGCGAAGCAGCGCCGCGTACTCCTCCGGATGTTGCTGTGCCGCGTTTTCAAAAGTGAGACCTTCCATCACGCCGACGCTGCGTTCGCGAAACGCTTCCGTGGTGTTGACGCGTAGACCTGTCAAGGTAGCGAGCGGCCGGGCCGTCTCGACGGCGCGCGCCAGGTCGCTCGAGTAGATCGCCGTTATCGAATCGTTCTTGAGAGCTTCAGCCGTGGCGCTTGCTTGTTTGCGTCCGCGCAGTGAAAGCGGCGTCGCCGTGTGGCCACCGAACCGTCGTTCAGCGTTTCCTTCCGATTGACCGTGACGGATAAGCAGGACGTACGTTGGTTGGGGCATTAAACCAATGAGCTTGTGCTTAGATCTTGGTGCTTTGTATCAAGTACAAAGTACCAAGCTCAAAGTACAAAGTACAAAAGCCAGGGGGCTCAGGCCACGACGGGTTCGGTTGTCTCCGCGTCTGCTTTCAATTTCTCAGCCTGATAATGGGCCACCAGCGCGTCGATGAATGGATCGAGGTAGCCTTCCATCACCAGGTCCAATTGATGAATGGTCAAACCGATGCGGTGATCGGTAACACGGTTTTCCTTGAAGTTGTAGGTGCGGATCTTTTCCGAACGATCGCCTGATCCGACCATCGAGCGGCGCTCGTGCGCCTGCGCTTCGTGCTGTTTCTGTTCTTCGAGTTCCTGCAAACGGGCACGCAGCACGCGCATCGCCTTTTCGCGGTTCT
Source organism: Pyrinomonadaceae bacterium (assembly GCA_035762365.1). Taxonomy (GTDB): domain Bacteria; phylum Acidobacteriota; class Blastocatellia; order Pyrinomonadales; family Pyrinomonadaceae; genus PSRF01. The sequence continues at coordinate 1,085 of DASTOZ010000587.1, forward strand.
TGATCTGCGACTTCTCGTCCTGCATCGAAACGACGACGCCCGTTGGCAAGTGCGTCAGGCGCACGGCTGAATAAGTAGTGTTCACCGACTGCCCGCCGGGACCGGACGAACAGAACGTATCGATGCGCAAATCCTTCGCATCGATCTTGACGTCGACCTCTTCCGCTTCAGGCAGCACAGCGACGGTGATCGCCGACGTGTGAATTCGTCCGCTCGCTTCGGTTTGCGGCACGCGTTGCACGCGATGCACGCCCGATTCGTGTTTCAAGCGCGAATAAACTTTGTCGCCTTCGATCAGAACGATCGCTTCCTTCAATCCACCGATTCCCGATTCTGACGCTTCCAGCACTTCAAACTTCCAGCGCTGCTTTTCCGCGTAACGCGAATACATGCGGACCATCTCCGCGGCAAACAGCGTCGCTTCGTCGCCGCCGGTCCCTGCGCGGATTTCGAGAATCACGTTCTTCTCGTCATTTGGATCCGTGGGGATTAGTAGGAGTTTGAGTTCGCGGTCGGCTTCGTCGAGTCGTGTTTGCAACGATTCGAGTTCGAGCCGCGCCATCTCGCGCATCTCATCGTCATCAGACGTATCAAACAACTCGCGGGCGCCTTCGAGTTCGGACCTGAGACCCTTCCACTGCTGATACTTCTGCACGACTTCGCCGAGCGTGCGATGTTGTTTCGCCGCTTTGCCGTAGGCGGACGGATTCGACAGCAACTCGGGCGACGAGAGCTCTTGCGTCAACTCCGCGTAACGATTTTCGATTTGTTCGAGTTTGTCTAACATACAAACCTCATGCCCGCGTTATGAAAGCGGTGCTGGTTGCGGCTCGCCCACACGCGGTTCGAGCTTCAATGATTCCTTCAGCGCCTCGATCGCGACTTCCAGTTGCTGATCGTCCGGTTCCTTCGTGGTGATGTTCTGGAGCCACACCCCCGGCCGCGTCATCAACTTGAAGAACCAACTGCTTTCTTTCTTCGCCGACAACCGGATGATCTCGTACGAGAGACCAGCGACGACGGGCATCAACGCCAGCCGGATCAGGAAATTGAGCAACAACGAATCAAACTTGATCACCGAAAACAGCACGATCGCGACCAGCATCACGACCATCAGAAAGCTCGTACCGCAACGCGGATGCTGCCGCGGTTGCGGGCGCGCGTTGTCGACTGTCAGCGGCAGACCCGCTTCCCACGTGAAGACCGTCTTGTGTTCGGCGCCGTGGTATTGAAAGACGCGCTTGATGTCCTTCAACAGCGAGAAACTGACGATCATGATCAGGAAGAACGTCATGCGGATCAGTCCGTCGATCAGGTTGAAGCCGACTGACGGGCGCACCGGGTGCAGGTACGTTTTCACGCTGGTCCAGGCGCCGGTGTACCACGCCGGCTCTGCCGCTGGTTCAACTGTTCCCGGATTCACAACGGAAGTCGCAGGCGCTGGTGCGGCGGTGCTGCTCGCTGCCGATGGACCGGCGGCCCAACCCGCGGCGATGAACAGCGCGTTCGTCAGCAACAACGGCGCGGCGACGAACAGCAGCACGTTGAATATGAGCGCGAAGATGATCGAACCAGCCGCGGCTGCCGTCGTTCCTTTCTTCAGCTCGTCTTTCGACTTCTTCTGCGTCGGCACCGGAAACAAACCCGGCACTGCTCCGGTCAAACCAGCGAAATCGCCTTCACCTTCGATCACGGCAGGCGAAAGCGCGACTTTCACTTCCTTTTCCTCCGCATCCTCAGCTTCGGCAAAAGCGACGTTCGCGGAGTAGTTCAACGCCTTGATCCCCAGGCCCATCGACTGGATGAGCACGGCGCCGCCGCGCAACACGGGCAGTTTCAGCAGCGGATACTTGTCGCTCAGCTTCGGAAGCGGCGCCGCTGTGTTGACGATCGAACCGTCCGCTTTACGCACGGCAATGGCGTAGGCATTGGGCGTGCGCATCATTACGCCTTCGATGACCGCCTGGCCGCCGACAATCAGATCTCGTTCCGGTGTGCTCATAATTCGAATCCCCAGATCAAACGGGAGCTCAGCCGCGAAAACACTAACGCCGGCTGTGATTGGAAATCGTTTCTGCTTTTGATGCAGTAGAAACGACCGACCAAACGACGCCGGCGATTAAGAGTTGTTGTTGCTAATGCTGGTTTCGGAAAACCATTGTAAAAACAGATATCGAGCGGCCTGGTTTACTGTGCGTTGGCCTCGGCTGCCGGTTTCTTGCCATAGCGCTTGTTGAACCGATCAACGCGTCCCGCGGTGTCGACCAGCTTTTGCTTACCGGTGAAGAACGGGTGGCAAGCCGAGCATATTTCGACGTGCAGGTCGCCTTTTTTGGTCGAGCGAGTCTTGAAGGTCTCGCCGCAAGCGCAACTAACGGTGATTTCGACGTATTCCGGATGAATTCCTGGTTTCATTGCTTACTCTGTCTCCTGTCGAGGCCCGAGCCTCGTTAACAAACGAGTTATGATAGGGTTCGCTGCGCAGACGCGTCAAGTTGATGAGCGACGCACGGATTTTACAGATAAAGTTAATACCCGTGGCGCGTATTAAGAACGCTTGCTATAATCCGCCCGTAAGTCAGCTTTCTCTCATTAGCAGTAACACTGTGTGCGTTATTCCAGTGCGATTGTCTAACTTGTGTGGCTTCAAGGCCCCGGGGCGATGATCACTGAAATCGCAGTGTAAGTGTAAACGCGCCACTGCATATGTCGGAAGACACCAAACAGCCTGGCTCCGAGGGGCCTACCACGCCGGACGGAACGGTTTCCGATTCGTCCGGGACGCCCTCCCCATCCGCTATTCCACCAGCAGGTGAACTCGCAGGCGCTGACGCCGAAAAGGCAGCGATGGTCGAACAGGCCAAATCGCGCGTCGCTGCGGTCAAAGAATCGCTCGCTGGACAGCCCGCGGACCCCGGCGCACCCAAGCCTCCAGTCAAGAAGAAAGAAGAAGGTCCGAAACCGACCGACGCCTCCGAACATCCGCTCGTCAAACGACTGAAAGCGAAATTCGGAGACGCCATCGGCGATGCCTCGGAGTTTATCGGCCAACTTTCACTGCACGTCGCGCCGGAACGAATCGTCGAGGTCTGCGATTACCTGAAAACTGACGAGAAGACGCCCTTTGATTATCTTTCCGATCTGACCTGCGTTCACTATCCCGACCGCGGCGCGATGCCGTTTGAAGTCGTCTACAACCTGTTTTCGATTTCCACTAACGAGCGTGTTCGACTCAAAGTGAAAACAAGCGACGCGGCTGGCGTCGAGAGCGTCACCGGAGTTTGGCCCGCCGCGAACTGGCTCGAACGCGAAGTCTACGACCTGTTTGGAATTCGCTTTGCCAACCATCCGGATCTGCGAAGACTTCTGTTGCCGCCTGATTGGGAAGGCTATCCGCTGCGCAAAGATTTCCCGTTGGAGTTTGTCGAGAACGCATGGACCGAACGACACCTGCCCGAGATGACGCAGGTCCAAATGGAGCAGGTGCACCAGCGACGCGCTTACGGTCTCGAGATTCTGTCAGTGCCGCAGGAACGAATGATGCGCGATATCTTCCGCGGCGGCAAAGAAGTGATGCCGAAAGATAAATGATACCTGGTCTT
>DASTOZ010000588.1:0-7452 GCA_035762365.1 Pyrinomonadaceae bacterium
AGGCGTCGCAACCGACGTTCATGTAGAAGGGCTTGGTTCGGTAAACCTCCGGGTTCAGGCCGGACTCCGCCAGCTCATCGTCAGTCGGATGATACTGCCGCTTGCAGTATGCACACAGCATGCGAATCAGGCGTTGGGCCAACACGCAATTGAGCGACGACACAAAGTTGTAAGGCTCGACACCCATGTTCAAAAATCGCCCAATCACGTCGATCACGTTGTTTGCGTGTACAGTGGTAAATACGAGGTGACCGGTCAGAGCGGATTGGATCGCGATCTGCGCCGTTTCGGTGTCGCGAATCTCGCCGACCATGATCTTGTCCGGGTCGTGACGCAGGATCGAACGAAGACCGCGGTCGAAAGTAAGGCCCTTCTTCTCGTTTACGGGAATCTGCGTGATGCCGTGCAACTGATACTCGACCGGGTCTTCGATCGTGACGATCTTGTCTTCTTCGTTTCTGATCTCGTTCAGCGCGGCGTACAGCGTGGTCGTCTTGCCGGAACCCGTTGGACCAGTGACGAGCACCATGCCGTACGGCTCCGCGATGTAACGGCGAAACTTGCGCAGGTCTTCTTCCGCGAAGCCGACGACGTGCAGGTTCAGGTTGCGAAACTCTTCGTTGATCTGTTCTTTGTCGAGGATACGAATCACGGCGTCTTCACCGTGGATCGTCGGCATGATCGAAACGCGGAAGTCGACGTTGCGTCCTTTGTAACGAACACGGAAACGGCCGTCCTGCGGCACGCGTCGCTCGGCAATGTCGAGCTCGGACATGACCTTGATACGCGAGATCAACGTCTGGTGATACGCGAGATCGATCGGATCGACTTTCGCGTAGAGCGCGCCGTCGATGCGGTACTTGACCTGCACTTCCGTATCGCGCGTTTCGATATGAATGTCCGAGGCGCGCGATTCCATCGCGTTGTAGATGATGGTGTCGACGAGTTTGATGATCGGCGACATCTCGGAATCTGTCGCCAGACGATCGAGGTCGAGCACTTCCTCGCCGTGCTCGGTTTCCCTGACGAGCGAGATGCGAAAACCGGAAGCCGCTTCCTGTAGAACGCGCTGCGTCGTGTCGCCCTTGCGAAGTACGACTTCGACGGCGCCGGCAGTGGCAACGTGCGGAATCACGCGAGTGCGAAGCGTGCTGGAGACTTCGTCGAGGCGTTCGAGATCCGTCGGATCCGCCATCGCGATGTGCAGTCCCTTGCCGTCGCGTTTCAGCGGAACAAACTGGTAACGGACCATCAAATCAACCGGAACTTCCGTAAACAGTTGATAATCGATGGGCGACTCTCGATCGGGCGGCAGCAGATCGACGAACGGCAAACGATAACGCCGCGCGAGCTCCTTCGCCGCTTTCATCTCGGGCGGCTCATGATCGCCGTTCTGCGCGCCGTTTTCCGCCGCCGAAACAATCGGCCGAATGGCGGGATTTTCGTTTTCAGATACTTGGCTCATAAAACAGTTCAGAATGGCCCATCAATGGGCCCCGGTGACTCCCGCTCCACTCGAAATCGATTGAATGATCGGCAGGTAGATTGCGAGGAGAATCGTCACCACTACACCGCCCATGACGATAAGAATCGCAGGCTCGAGCGTGGTCGTCAACTGTTCGAGCCGCACTTCCGATTCCGCGTCGTAGAACACCGCCACTTCATCCAACATCTCCCGCAGGCTGCCTGAACGCTCGCCGATTCCGATCATGTCAATCGCCAACGCGGGCATCCAACCCGACGACTCCAAACTCTCCGTGAACGAACGACCCTCCCGAATCATCGGCAGGATCGACTCGCTGCGACGCCGCAGCTCCAGGTTCGTAATCGATTCTGACGCGATTTCCCACGATTCGACCAGCGTGATGCCGCCGGCCAACAGCGTCGCCAACGATCGCGTCGCCTGCGCCACTGACAATTGGACAGCCAGGCTTCCGGCCAAAGGTATCTTTAGAATCAAAGCGCTTATCTGGAGTTTGCCGCCGGGTGTGCGCGACCAAAGATAAAGTAGCACGGAGCCGCCAATTACCAGTGGCGCGAACCAAACCACGTTGGTTGATAGCCAGCGCGACAGCCCGACGACGATCTGCGTCACGGTCGGCAATTCGTTGCCGAAGTTGGTGAACAGGTCAGACATTCGCGGCACGACGTAGATCGTCAGAAACACCACCATACACGCCGACGCAAACAGCAGAAACATCGGATACGCGAGCGCGCCGCGAATCTTTCGCCGCAGCGCGACGTTGCGTCGCATGTAGCTCACGTAGCGACTCAGCACTTCGTCGAGCGCGCCCGATCGTTCGCCGGCGAGAATCGAAGCAGTGTAGATGCGCGGGAAAACACCGCCCTGCGAGGCAAACGCCTCTGACAGCGCAGCGCCGCCGCGAATCTGTTCCTCGACGTCGCCAAGAATCGTGCGCAACTTCGCCGACGCCGCGCGCTTTCGCAGCATCGTGATCGCTTGCAGGATCGGAATACCGGCGCGGACAAGGGCCGCTAGCTGCTGGTTGAAAAGAAGAAAGTCGTTGGCTTTAACGCGCAGTTGACCGCCGGGGCGTCCAAGTCTCGTCAGCGCACTGACACCGGGCGTCTTCGGAGGTGTGACGTTGAAAACGCGAAAACCTTCGCGTTCGAGGCGCGCCCGCGCTTCGTGAATGCCGGCGGCTTCGACAGTGCGCGTCACCACCTCGCCTGCCGGCGTCCCTAATCGACAAATAAATTCAGCCATAGTGCAGGAATTCCGAAATGAGCCGGGAGTATATCACGCAGGTCTGCGCCGGAAGTTGCAGCGCGTCGACATTCATTTTGCTTTGCTACTTTTTAGCACCCATTCTCGCGTTCCTATGTGGAGAACAAATGAGCACTAACGCCCAGGAGAAAGTCGTGACCGCACCAGCATTACAAGACAATCAGATACCAGCGCCCGTCCAGATGCTCCAGATAATCAGCAACTTCTGGACGACACGCGCGGTTTATGTTCTTGCCAAACTCGGCATCCCTGACCTTCTCACGTCAGGCCCCAAGTCTGTGCAGGAACTCGCCGGATCGACCGGCACACACGCGCCTTCACTTTATCGATTACTCCGTGCGCTGGCGAGCGCCGGCATGGTCCGAACGGAAGAAGACGGCCGCTTTGGTTTGACGGCAATGTCGGAACTGCTTGTTACCGACGCGCCGGGATCGATGCGCTGGTTGATCGTGTCGGAGCTGGGCCAGGAACACTACCCGGCCTGGGGCAACTTCATGCAGAGCATCAAGACCGGGGAGATCGCTTTCGACAACCATTTCGGCATGGACATCTGGCAATACTTCAAACAGAACCCGGAAGATGCCGCGCTCTTTAACGATTCAATGAGCGGAATGACGGCCGTCGTCAACGAGAAAATCACGTCGCTTTACGACTTCTCGCCCTTCAACAAGATCGTCGACGTGGGCGGCGGCCATGGCGCGCTTATTACCGCGATTCTCAAGGCGAACCCACGGGCTTTTGGCGTTTTGTTCGACTCCGAGCAGGTCATCTCGGGCGCGCGTCCGAAGCTGGAGGCGGCGGGTATCGCGGATCGATGCGCAGCCATCGCCGGCAACTTCTTCCAGTCGGTCCCGGCGGGCGGCGATGCCTACATCATGAAGTGGATCATCCACGACTGGGACGACGAAAAGGCGACGCTAATCCTCAAGAACATCCGCAGTCAGATCCCGCAGAACGGACGTGTGATCATCGTCGACGCGGTCGTTCCCGAAGGCGACGACCCCGACTTCTCAAAATTTTTCGATCTCAACATGATGGTAATGACCGGTGGAAAAGAAAGGACCGCGAAGGAGTTTGACCAGCTTCTGTCTGGCGCGGGCTTCCGGTTCCTCCGCGTCATCCCGACCGACCTCCCCACCAGCATTGTCGAAGCTGAACCCGCCTGATCTGGCCCGCCAAACAACTGAAAATCCGTGTTCCCTTGATCGTTTACAAAGGGAACACGGATGTCCTAGAATGGCCCCGCCAACACCGATCAATGAAACGCGCGCGGCCGTCTCCCCGCAAACTTTCACGCCCCATTTGTTAGTACGGGCATCACTCGTTCCCTATCGAGCATCTGTGTTGACGAGGTTCCCTACTCGACCCTGACCGGTGTATTTAAAATTGAATCACGCATGTAACCGGGGGTGACATGTATTTACCGACTCGTTACGCCACCAAGCTGGCAGCAGTTACCTTGTCGCTGGTCGCGGTGACGTTTGGTTTCACGCTGGTAGTATCCAGTCAGGAACCTGCTCAGAAGAAACAAACGCCTGGAGACGAAAAGCCGGCCACCGCCGCGCCAACACTTCCTCCTGCGACAGCGCCTGCGACAGCTACGCCCACCCCAAAGCTTGGCACCGAGCTTGACGACCGGTCGTTGATTACCAACACCGACCTGATTACCCTGACCGTTACCGTCACTGACACCTACGGCCGTTACGTTTCCGGCTTGAGCAAGTCAGCATTCGCCATCTTCGACAATAAGCAACAACAGGAGATCACGTTCTTCAGCGACGACGATTCGCCGGTGTCCGTCGGCGTTATTTTCGACGTGTCGGGATCGATGAGTGGCGATAAAGTGAAACGCGCCCGCGACGCGCTGGCCAAGTTCATCCAGACCAGTCACGACTCAGACGAGTATTTCCTGATTGCGTTCAATTCGCGTGCTCAATTGCTGCTCGACCGAACGCGCGATGGCGACTCGATTCTCAACAAGCTGACGTTCGTCGAGACGAAGAGCCAAACAGCGCTCTACGATGCGTGCTATCTCGGGGTCGAGAAAGTACAGCGCGGCGCCCACCCGAAACGCGCGCTGCTGCTGATCAGCGACGGCCAGGACAACGACTCGCGCTACACGTTCAACGAACTGCGAAAACTCCTGAAAGAGTCGGACGTGACGCTCTATGCGATCGGTATTCTGAGTGGCAGCGACGCGGGCAGCTCACTCGGCATGGAAGGACAGGGAATTCTGGACGAATTGTCCGGTGTTTCGGGCGGCAAAGCGTTTTTCCCACGTTCCGCCGCCGAGATGGACGATATCTTTGAACAAATCGCGCTGGAGCTGCGGCACCAGTATTCCATCGGCTACAAACCCGATTCATTCATCAACGACGGTAAGTGGCACCGCGTAAAGGTGAAAGTGACTGCTCCCCGTGGTTTGCCGAAACTGTTCGTTCGTTCGAAGGAAGGATACTACGCCACGTCCGGCGCCCGGTGAGCCTTATCCACGAAGCTTCGGCAACGCGGAATTAGCCCACTTGCATCTGTTTACGTGTGCGTTAGTGGCCGCATCTCAATTGCGACGCTGGTTGCCCCGGCTTCGCCCGCTTCGTCGGTGTGAATCGCTCGATTGACGCTCCCGTCCCGATACCGGGTCCGAGGAGCGTTTCGTGTGCATGGTTGATGAGAATCCGAATTCGAGATCGGATAGACTGTTCCGGGTTGGGATAGAAGGAGTCGTGGGGTTGGTTAGAAAGCTTAACGTGCGACGAACAACGCTTTTCGTAGCTTGCGCCCTGATCATTTCCGCATTCGTGTTTGGCGCGGCGGTCGAGGGCCAGGATCGCCCGCGCACGCAAACGCCCGCGCCCAGTCCGAGTCCAACACCGCAGACGACGCGACCCGGAAGAGGCGCGCCCACGCTCGGCGAGCCGCCCCCGGTCCCGAAACTCAAACCAACACCGACGCCGACGCCGCCACCCGAAATCGACCCCGGCGACCGAATCACAATCAACGCCGACCTGGTCGAACTGCAAGTCCGCGTGATCGACCGGAACAATCGTCCGATCGGAAACCTTCCGCAGAGCGAGTTTCACGTGTTCGAGGATGGCGTGCCGCAACCCATCGAATACTTCACACGCGAGGACGTGCCCATCAGTTACGGTCTGGCTGTCGACACTTCGGGGTCGCTGCGTACACAGCTTCCCACCGTGATCGAAGCGGGCAAGAGCATCGTCAACAGCAACAAGCCCGGCGATGAAACGTTTCTCGTCAGGTTCGTTGGTCGTGAGAACAGCGAGATCGCGCAGAATTTCACGGCTAACAAGGAAGCGCTGATCGACGCGCTCGACAACATGTACGTCGAAGGCGGGCAGTCGGCGGTTGTCGATGCTGTTTATCTCTCGGCCGAGTACGTCGCCGAATACAAGAAAGGTGACGAGAGCGATCGCCGTCGTCGGGCGCTCATCGTTATCACTGACGGTGAGGACCGCAACAGTTTCTACAATCAGGAACAACTCTTCGCCCGGCTGCGCGAAGAGGACGTGCAGATCTTCGTCATCGGTTTCGTCAACGAGTTGGACAAAGAGGCGGGATTCATTCGCAAGAGCCCGCGCGAAAAAGCTGTCAACCTGATCAATAAGCTGGCGTCGGAAACTGGTGGACGAGCGTTCTTTCCCGAGTCGCTTTCCGAGCTGCCGCAAATCGCCAACGAGATTATTCGCGATCTCCGCACGCAGTACGTGATCGCTTACAACCCGACCAACAAGACGGCTGACGGCACTTACCGCGCGATCAAAGTGACTGTCGATCAGCCTTCCAGTTCCGAGAAGCGAATCGCGTTAACGCGCAGCGGACGTCTCGCACGCAGAGAATCTTCGACGTCTCCGAAGGCGCCACCCGTCCGACTTCCATCTACAAGCACGAACGGTCCAACAAGGAAACCGTAACAGCCGATCGATCCGGTATATCCGCGGTTACTGCTTCGGCTTTTTCTTGTACTTTCTTCCGTGCCTCGATGTGGCTTCTTCAATGGAGTGAGTAGTGGTCAGATTATCGTCTTCCTTCGCGAGTTGAATCAGCTTCCGATAATAGTTGCGCAGCGCCGCGATCTCCGCCTCACTTAAATCCTCAACGTCGATCAGCCGGTTACTTGCGCCCTCCATCGCGGCCACGATCTCGTTCAACTTCAAATGAATCGCGACGGCGTCTTTGTTCTGCGCTCGCTGAATCAGAAACACCATCAGGAAAGTAACGATCGTGGTGCCCGTGTTGATAACCAGTTGCCACGTATTCGAAAAACGAAAGATTGGTCCGGTGATGCCCCAAATCGCGATCGCCGCGACCGCCAGCAAAAAAGCGTACGACGTGCCGGTGGCTCGCGTGGCCTGGTAGGAAAACCGCTCGAGCAATCGAGCTCTGTTCTTTGCCGCCATCGAACTCTCTCCTGCGACCCGGAATGTTAATCCCTGATATTAACCCTGTGGCCTGACCGATCCGCTGATCTTCTTGCGTGTCGTCTCGCCTGTGTGCAACACCGGAAGCCCCTGGTCCACGTCTTCATGAGGTTGCGGAATAACGTGCGTCGCCACAACTTCCCCGACTCGCTGGGCTGCAGCCGCTCCGGCGTCGACCGCGCTGCGGACCGCGGCGACGTCGCCGCGCACGATCGCCGTAACCAGACCGGCGTCGATCTTTTCCCAGCCGACCAGACGAACGTT
>DASTOZ010000589.1:0-7959 GCA_035762365.1 Pyrinomonadaceae bacterium
CTTACGACCTCGTTTTGAATGAAGAGATCAGGAACCAGCTCGGCTTGTTCGCGGTTGAGAAAAACCAGGTCACCCTGGCTGACGAAAGAATGGTTCGTGTTGACATGGTGGGTCCGGTTCACATTCAGTTCGAAAACCGAACCACAACTGTAAAAGCTGTCCTGATGCCACAAACATCGGTGGTTTTATTAGGGGCAATGCCGATGCAGGCGCTCCGTGTGTATGTCGATCCCGTAAGCGAGAGACTCGTTTCGTGGGACAATCCAACGTCGCAAATCAGGCGGGTGAGTCTGAGTATCTAACAATGTCTACAGCAGTCAAAAAAGAGCACAAATCGGCGCGGCCTGAACGGGGAGGTCAGGCGACGCTTGTCGAAGCGATTCGCCAGGGAATCTGGGAAGAGATGGAGCGCGACAAAGATGTTTTCGTCATCGGCGAAGACGTCGGCGCCTACGGCGGCGCGTTCAAAGTCACCGACGGATTGATCGACGAGTTTGGCAAAGAACGAGTGATCGACACACCGATCTCCGAAGGCGCGATCGTCGGCGCAGCATGCGGCGCGGCGCTGATGGGCATGCGTCCGATCGCCGAGTTTCAGTTTATCGATTTCATTTCCGCAGGTTTCGATCTGCTCACGAACTACGCCGCGAAGTGTCGTTATCGCTGGGGCGCAAATCTGCCGGTCGTGTTTCGTGGCCCATGCGGTTCGGGAGTTCGTTCTGGTCCGTTTCACTCGCTCAACGCCGAGTCGTTTTTCCTGAACACGGCGGGACTGAAGATCGTCGAACCATCAACCGCGTACGATGCGAAGGGTTTGATCAAGGCCGCGATTCGCGATCCCGATCCGGTGCTCTTCTTCGAGCACAAGAAACTGTATCGACTCCCGCGTCTGCGTGAAGCGTTGCCGGCAGACGATTACATCGTCGAGATCGGAAAGTCGCGCGTTGCGCGCGCCGGAAGAGATCTTTCGATCATCACGTTCGGCGCGATGGTCTTGACCGCGCTCGATGCCGCCGAAGAACTCGAAAAAGAAGGGTTGGACATCGAAGTCATCGACTTGCGGACGCTGGCGCCGCTCGATCGTCCCGGTCTTCTCGCGAGCGTGAAGAAAACTAATCGCGCGATCGTGTTGCATGAGGCTTCGCGGACGGGCGGTATCGGCGGAGAGATCGCAGCGATCCTCGCGGAAGAAGCATTCGAGTGGCTGGACGCGCCCGTGGTCCGCGTTGCGTCGATCGATACACCGGTGCCGTATTCGCCACCGCTGGAAGACTACTATCTGCCGCAAATCAAAGACGTGGTTGATGCCGCGCGAAAACTTGCGGCCTATTGAGATCCGAGAAGACAGGTTGGAGAAAAGATGAGTACTGAAGTGGTGATGCCGCAGATGGGTGAGTCCATTGCGGAGGGGACGATTACGAAGTGGTTGAAGAAGGTCGGCGAGCATGTCGATCGCGATGAGCCGCTGTTTGAGATTTCGACTGACAAAGTCGACGCGGAGATTCCGTCGCCTGCGGCGGGGACGCTGACGGAAGTTCGGTTCAAGGAAGGCGAAACGGTTGAGGTCAATACTGTCGTCGCCGTGTTGGATGGCAATCAATCAGGATCGGCATCAGCCGTGTCTGAACCAGCAGCGGCGCCAGCACCGCCACCACCGCCACCGCCTCCTGCACCACCAGTCGAAACAAAGCCGGCGCCAGCTCCGCCGCCACCGCCACCACCGGCGCCTGCTCAAGCACCACCCGCGCCTCCGGCGCCCGTAGCTGAAACAAGAGCGGAAGCGTCCGCCGCGGATTTACGCAAAACTAAATCCAGCCCGCTGGTGCGCAAGATCGCCAAAGAGCACGGCGTCGACATCTCGAAGCTCGAAGGCACCGGCATGAGCGGCCGTGTCACCAAGAACGATATCCTGAGCTTCATCGAGTCCGGCAGCAGCGCTGCGCCCGCGCCAACTGCCGAAAGACAAGCACAAATTTCCGCGCCTGCACTCCAGGAGATCAGCGCGCCGCCGCCACCGAGACCACAGGTCGGCGACCGCGTCGAATCAATGAGCGTGATGCGCAAGAAGATCGCCGAGCACATGGTCCTGTCTCGTCGCACTTCAGCCCACGTGACGACGGTCTACGAGATCGACATGACTCGCGTCGCCAAACTCCGCGAACAACATCGCGACGAGTTTTACCAGCGGACCGGGACCAAGCTCACGTTCATGCCTTTCATTTTCGAGACCGTGAACAAAGGGCTGCGCAAGTTTCCGATCTTCAACGCCCAGGTCAGCGGCGACCAGATCATTTACAAGCAGGACATCAACCTCGGCATGGCGGTGGCCCTGGAGTGGGGCTTGATCGTCCCCGTCATCAAGCGCGCCGACGACTTGAGCATCTCCGGTCTGGCCCGTGCAGCAAACGACCTTGCCGACAGGGCCAGGACCAAGCAACTCAAGCCCGATGAAGTGACCGGCGGCACGTTTACCATCACGAACCCGGGCGTGTTTGGTGGTCTATTCGGCACGCCGATCATCAACCAGCCGCAACTCGCTATCCTGGGCGTTGGCAAGATTGAAAAACGGCCCAAGGTCATGACTTCAGCCGACGGCGACGACTTCATCGGTATCCGTTGGATGGCCTACTTCGCGCTCAGTTTCGATCATCGCGTGATCGACGGCGCGGATGCCGAACGCTTCCTCGCGTTCGTCAAAGATCAGTTGGAAGCAGGGGATTTTTCCCTGTAGAGAGTAACCGGATTTCGAAATTTTTGACGCAATTTCTACATGCGGCGGCAACGATCTCACAATGATCGTTGCCGCTTTTTTTGTTCACAACACTCGGCTTATTGCGATACAGTGGCGATTCGATGAAGAATAGCGAAGGCTATTGACTTGCTCCCCAGTGAAGTCTTAAGAGATGTCTTCCGCAAAAATTAGTGAGCGGGAGGCGAGGCGAGAACTCGCCGGTGTTAGCGAGAGACGAACGCGCGGTAAGGCACGCGTTCAAATTGTTACTTAGCTTCTAAGGAGATAAATCGATGGTATTCACTAAACATAAAATGTTTGCCCCGGCAGTGCTTACTACCTGCCTGTTAGTCTTCTCAGCCTCCCCAATCCTGGCTCAAGATACAACCAACCCCGCCGGACCGGCTCGCACCGTCGCCAGCGGCCAGAAAATGAAACTCAAAGGTGTAGTCACCCGACGCGATGCGGATACGTTCACCGTGCGTGACATGAATGGTGTGGATACGGTTGTGCGCCTGGACGATAGGACCAGCGTGAAGACTAAAGGTGGGTTCCTGCGTAGTGGCAACAACTATGCACAGACCAGCATCCTCCGCGGACTGAACCTCGAAATTGAAGGTCGAGGCAATGGTTCCGGTGAATTGCTGGCAGAGAAGATTCGCTTCAACGAATCAGACATGCGCGTTGCACGCGCTGTTGAATCACGCGCCGCGCCGCTCGAGGAACGGGCCAGCGACACCGAAACCAAGCTCAGCCAGGTCGAAGCCAATGCGCAACGCCTGTCGGGCCAGTTGGATGAGCTCGCTGCCGTTTCGAACGCCGCTCGCGGTGGTGCGAAAGCTGCGCAGGCAACCGCTGACGCCGCTGTCGCCGGTGTAACGGCAACCAACGAGCGCATCTCGGCTCTCGACGATTACACGCCGCAGAGCACAGCCGCTGTGAACTTCAAGTCCGGCAGCGCCGTGCTCTCGCCTGAATCGAAGACGACGTTGGACGACATTGCCAGCAAGGCGATGAACTCCAAAGCGTACGTGCTCGAGGTTTCGGGTTTTGCGGATGCGAGAGGTTCGGTGAACCGCAATCGCGAGTTGAGTCAACGTCGCGCTGACGCGGTCATTCGTTACCTCGTCGAGAACCACAACATCCCGCTGCGTCGCATCGTGACGCCGTACGGCTACGGCGAAATGAATCCGGTGGCTGAGAACGAAACCCGCGAGGGCCGCGCTCAGAATCGACGCGTCGAGATCAAGCTCCTTGTCAACAAGGGCATCACATCGCCAGCGCCAACGATGAACCCGGGCACTTCGGGCACGGGCGACGGCAACTAACGCAACTAATCTGGTTCGCGGAGTTTCACTTCCGAGTGCAACTCCGCGTTCGCCTGATGGCACCAAAGAGTCAGTTGGATCATGCCGTCACAAAAACGGTAGGATAAGCAAACATTCACGCCGCAAGATTGCGGCATGATAGACCGACTCGAAGGTGTCAGAGATGATGTTGGGGGTTGAAAAAAGACTTTTGCGGCCGGCACTCCTTCTCGGGGTGCTGGCCGTTTTTCTGTCTCTACCGGTCGCCGGTGTTCACGCTCAGAAGCGGGTGAAGGACATGCCTCCGCCTCCGCCACTCTGGAAAGCCAAACCGACTCCAACGCCTACGCCGCCACCACCCGAGCAGATCGAGGTTATTAAGACCACTTCGAACCTGGTGATGGTCCCGGTATCAGTCACCGACCGCGACGGACAGGCAGTGCAGGGATTGACCAAAGAAGATTTCCGGCTTCAGGAAGAAGGAAAGCAGGAGGAGATCACCGGCATCGGTAACCCTGAAGAGGTGCCGTTGGCGATCGCTCTGCTGTTCGACATCTCCAGCAGCGTTAGTGAAAAAACCGTCTTTACGTTTCAACAAAACGCCGCGGCCGCATTCCTGAAGCAGGTGATGAAACCAAACGACCGCGCGTCGATATTCACGATCGCCACGCAGCCCGAGATGGTCCAGGGATTGAGCACAGCCGAAGTTGCGGCAGCGAAGATAGTGACGATACCTCCAGCGACTTCGCGTGTAGCGACAGCCTTTTACGACACTGTGACGGCTGCGGCGAAGTATCTCGAAACCGCGCCGAGCCAGTACAGGCGCGTGATCGTGGTCATCACTGATGGCGACGACAACAACAGCAAGCGAATACTCAATGTAGGTAGGGAGGAAAGTGCCGCCAGCAACAACGGCAAACTGCAACCCTCACAGGCCCTCGCAGGCCAACAGGCACGTCACCGGCTTGCGGTCGCTGACGTCCAGCAGGCAGCACAAAAAGCCGACGCAATCTTCTACTCGATTAATCCGGGTGGCCCGTCAGTACGTTTGAACCAGATCGCCATGCGAGCTGAAGCGGGAATGGAAGCGATCGCCGAGGCAACAGGCGGAACGGCCTTTATCCCCGATGGCGATAAAGATCTCGAACGCGTCTTTCGTCAGGTGGCTGCGGAGTTAAGAGGGCAATACCTGCTCCAGTACTACGGAAACTCCGACGCGCCGGCCACTCAATTCCGGCGCATCCAGGTGTCGGTGCCGGCACGTGCGGATGTTCGTGTTCGAGCGCGGCAGGGTTACTATCCGAAGAAACAACAAGACTGATCCCGCTTACGGTGTTACTCGCATCACGAGCAACACGTCCGTCAAACGACCAATCACATCCAATAACGATCGACCGGCTGCATCAAACTGATTTGCCGCTGCCTGTTCTTCGGCCTTGACCGCTCCGGCGGCCACACCCGCCAGCTTGATATAGAACGGTTGCAGCTCCGGCGTCGCGCGAAAGTCGATTTCCAACTTATCCAAACCCTCGCGAAAACCCTGAATGCTCGACCTGACTTTCGCTTTGTTTTGCTGGTTGGCTTGCACCACCGCGGGCGATGCCTGATTTCGGCGTATGTCCTCGTCCGCCGCCGCGATGCCGGTGTTTATGCCACCAAGCAGGTAAGTGAATCTCGTCAAAAACTTGATTTGGTCGGCGACGCGTGTCGCTCCCTGCGCACGCACCTGGGCGGTTTTTTGCGCCGTCGCGGTCGCGGTGCTCGGTTTCGGGGTCGATCGACGACGAGTCTGGCCCAGGGTACTACCTGGAATGACAAAGACTATGGTCAGTACAGCAATGGCGATGAGTCTCAAAACGTTCTCCTCCAACACCGATTTGAAGCGCGGATGAGTAGTGTCTCAAATTAAGGTTTTTCTCTGCGGCCTCTGCGTATACTCGGCGTCTCTGCGTTGAACGAGCCATTTAACGCAGAGACGCAGAGAGGTACGCAAAGTTCGCAGAGATAACTCCCAATTTAAGACACCACCCGCGGATGCCCGGATTGTACCAAAGACCAACGCGGCTGTTAGAATGACGCACAAAGTCCACAGCCTGGTTGCATTGATGAGAGAAAGAAAGCTTTTGGTCCAAAGATTGGGGCTCGTGGACTACGAGTCGGCCCTCGCGCTCCAAAAACAGACCGAACAAGCCGTCAAGACGGGCACACAGCCCGACACGCTGCTGCTGCTCGAACATCCGCACACGCTCACGATCGGCCGCCGCGGTGACAGCTCGTCGATCCTGCTGGACGACGAACAACTGAAGCAGCGGAAGGTAACGTTGTTTGAAACGAATCGGGGCGGGAAAGTTACGTATCACGGCCTCGGGCAGGTGGTTGGTTATCCGATCATCAATCTCAGCCCCGAGCGCGAAGACGTCCATCGCTACGTCCGCGATTTGGAGGAGGTCCTGGTTCGCACGATGTCAGATTTCGGCATCGAAGCGTTTCGCATCGAAGGTCTGACTGGCGTTCATACTCGGCGGGGCAAGGTGGCGGCGATCGGAGTTCACATCGCCCGTTGGATCACGACCCACGGCTTTGCGCTCAACGTCAATACCGATCTCAGTTACTTCAACTTGATCATCGCCTGCGAAGGTGAACCCGTGACTTCGATGGAAGAGCTGCTTGGCGACGAAACGCCGTTGAGCACCGTCGAAGATCGCCTCGTTGCCAACTTCTCCGACGTCTTTGAATTCAGCCTTAATACCGAACCGACATATGCTTAACATCGACCTGATCCAGGCGGCACGCGAACGCATCGCGTCTCGCATTCATCGCACACCCGTGATGACGTCGCGCCAGTTCAACGAAGCAGCCGGCAAAGAAGTCTTTTTCAAGTGCGAGAACTTTCAACGCGCGGGTGCGTTCAAGATTCGCGGCGCCACGAACAAGATTCTCTCGCTGACTGACGAAGAGAAACGCCGCGGCATCGTGGCGTTTTCGAGCGGTAATCACGCGCAGGCTGTCGCTCTCGCGGGTCGTGAAGCCGGTGTGCGCGCGTTAATCGCCATGCCGTCAGACGCGCCGCAGGCGAAGGTCGCCGCGACGCGTGAATACGGCGCGGAGATCGTCTTTTACGATCGTCACAAACAGGACCGTGAAGCGTTTGCACTGGACCTCGCCGAGCGCGAAGGCCTGGTGATGGTCCCGCCCTACGACGATGAGTTCATTCTTGCCGGCCAGGGGACTTGTGGGCTCGAGTTACTCGAAGACGTTCCCGACCTCGACTGCGTGCTGGCGCCGTGCAGTGGCGGCGGACTCTTCGCGGGTGTCGCAACCGCAGCCAAAGCGGCTAATCCGTCGATTCGTTGCTACCCGGTCGAACCCGCCGACGGCGACGACACGCGACAGTCGCTGCTGAAAGGCGAGCGCGTCACGATCCCCCCGCCCGCGACAATCGCCGACGGATTGCGCGTGCAGATCCCGGGACGACTCACGTTTCCCATCACTCAAAAACTCGCCGACGACGTGCTCACTGTCTCAGACGAGGAGATCATCTCGACGCTTCGCTTCCTGCTCTTCCGGATGAAACTGCTCGTCGAAACCTCGGGCGCCGCGGCTGCCGCAGCCGTCATGTCCAGGAAACTACCCGCGGATATAAAGCGCGTCGGCGTCGTGCTCTCGGGCGGCAACATCGATCCGGAGCTGCTCGTGAAACTGCTGTAGGTCATGCTAAGGTTTAGTCAAATGGCTCGTGAATTACGCGTAATCAGCAATAACCAGAAGATCCGTCAACCCAAACCCGAATGGCTGCGCATCCGGCTGGGCGATCCGACCAACCAGAACAAGGTGCTCGAACTAATCGAGGGCCTCAACCTGCACACCGTTTGTCAGGAAGCGCGTTGTCCGAACATCTTCGAATGCTGGAATGATCGGACG
>DASTOZ010000590.1:0-3896 GCA_035762365.1 Pyrinomonadaceae bacterium
TGAAGACGGAAAGTGTTTCGGCTTCGAGCGGATTGAGATAGGTATTCGTGATGATCGTGCGCGAAAGGTCGTCGGGGTTAGGTGTGAATTTCTGGGTGAACTTGACGGTCCACTTGTTAGTCCGCGGCTCGCGCACTTTGCGGAGGCGCAGGCGTGTGCCGGTGATGTAGTTGTCGGTGATTTGCAAATGCGGATCCGCGCGCGTGAGCCCTTCCGGCAAATCCTTTAACAGGTAACGCCGTTCACGCTCGACGCGCGCGTATTTGCTGTCAGGAACAACCGTGTTCTGTTCCGTTAACTTTGCTACGCCCATGTAATCACAGAAGGCACAAAATGCACAGAAGGCACAAGAAGAAAGACAAGTTAAAACGACATGCGCTCTCCCCGCTCGTTAACTAAATCTTTATGTGCCTCAACTAAATCTTTATGTGCCTCTTGTGCATTTTGTGCCTCTTTGTGTCTAGATCTTCCCGGCCTTCATGTCGGCGAGGCGCTTCTCGAAGGCTGAAGTGTCGACCTTGTCCGCCTTGCCGCGTTGAATGGCCTGCTCCGCGACCGCGAAAGCCTCTTCCTTCTTGCCGGCCTTGTACAACGCGTTCGCCTTCGACGCAAGATTTCGGAACGTCTCTTTGACTTTGATCGACTGCTCGATCCATGCCATGCCCTGCGCGTCGTCTGCCGCGTTCGAGTTGTTGATCAAGTAATTCCCGGCCTGCAACGGCGTGAGCCAATCGTCAGACTTCGCGCCTGCGACAGTCGTTTTCAGTCTCGCCAGAGTTGCAGCCGGAACGTCCGGGACCTTCACGGTGAATGGAACGCTGATCTTCTCCCACCGAATGTTCACCTGCGCGGAGTCTTCGGTAACCGGATCGAACGTAAACGCGAGCCACTCCTGGTTTTCGTTTACCCACGTCGGTTTGGCTTTCACGCGCAACGTGTCTTTCGCTGGATCGTAGCTGAAGCTACCCCACTGGTTCGCAGTGCCGTTGAAAACGATGGTCCACTCGTCTTTCGTGGGAATCGTGTGCAGGCTGTAACTGCCCGCGGGAAGTTTTTGTCCGTTGATGAGCACGTCGTCATTTACTACGAACGTCGTTGCGTCGTTAGCGCCGGTGCGCCAGACGTGTCCGTAGGGAACGATAACCGCGTCTTTCGGACGCGTGTTTTGGTTATCGAGCGTGGCCTCGCCTTTGACGGAAGCCTCCTGGCCCGGCAGCGGATCGCCCCAGATTTTGCGGCCTTTCACGCCCGGGCGGTAGTAAGTGATCGTGACGTCGGTTACTCCGATCCTTTGCATCACGGTCGCCTTTTGACTCGGCTGAGGGACAACCACCTGGGCCGATGCGGAAACGGCGAAGCCGAGAACAAATAGAACGGCGAAGAAGCTAATGCTGCTGCGTTTCATAAAACTCATTGTCTGGCTTTCTCCTCGAGATGGGTTTGCCGCATGATACAATCCGCCTAACGACAATTCAATCCGTCCGCTTTGCTAAACTTGCCAGTTTTGGAGGACACGTCTCAGATGTCTATGCACATCTCTCCCGTCGCCGTAATTCGCCGCGTTGCTCTGCTTGTAATCGTGATTGCCGTTTCCAGTTTTGTCGCTACGACCTTTGTTGACGCGCAAAACGGGCACGGTGGACAAACTCGACTGCTGCGCACTCCCACCGTCAGCTCAACTCAAATCGGATTCGCGTATGCGAACAACATCTGGGTCGTCCCGCGCGCAGGTGGCGCCGCACGCCGCCTGACAAGTTTTCAGGGACAGACTGCCAACCCGCATTTTTCACCTGACGGTCGATGGATCGCTTTCAGCGGCGAATACGCAGGCAACTTCGACGTGTATCTCGTGCCAAGCGAAGGCGGCGAGCCCAAACGTCTGACGTGGCATCCCGGCGCCGACATGGTTGAAGGCTGGACGCCCGACGGGAAATCGATTCTCTTCTCCTCGACGCGAGCGACGTGGGCCCCGAGCGGCGCGCCGCGCTTCTGGACCGTCTCTTCCGAAGGCGGCGTCGAAGAACCAATGCCATTGCCGCGCGCGTACCAGGGCAAGATCTCTCCCGACGGCACTCGCATCGCCTATCGCATGAACAACTCGTGGGACGAAGAGCGTCGCAACTATCGCGGCGGACAAAACCGTCCCATCTGGATCGTCGATCTAAAAACTTACGATCTTGTTTCACCCCCGTGGACGGATTCGAAAGACACGATGCCCGTGTGGGTCGGCGACTCCGTTTACTTCATCTCCGATCGCGATGGCGTCGCTAACGTTTGGGAATATCAAACGAAGACCCAGAAATTAGCCCAGGTCACAAAGTTTACCGACTTCGACGTGAAGTCGATGGACTCCGGCGCCGGGACGATCGTGTTTGAACAAGCCGGTTACGTTCACGAGCTGGATCCGAAGAGCGGCAAAGAAAAGATCGTGAACATCGTCGCCGCCGGCGACTTTCCGTGGATGATGCCGAATTGGGAAGACGTTTCGAACCGCATCACGAACATGGCCGTGTCGCCAACCGGCAAACGCGTCGTCGTCGAAGCACGCGGCGAGATCTTCACGATCCCCGCCGACAAAGGCGACGTTCGCAATCTCACCAACTCGAGCGCTTCCGCCGAACGCGATCCTGCATGGTCGCCGGACGGGAAGTTTGTCTCGTACTTCAGCGACAAGTCAGGCGAGTACAAGCTCGTGATCGAAGCGCAGGACGGACTGACGCCGCCGCGTGAGATCACCATCGCGAAACCCACTCGCTACTACACGCCATCGTGGTCCCCTGATTCGAAGAAACTTCTGTTCACCGACACGAACCTGAAAGTCTGGGTTCTCGACGTCGCAACTCAGCAGGCGAAAGTCGTCGGCAACGATCCGTGGATGGTGCCGCAGCGCACGATCAATCCGGCGTGGAGTCCCGATTCGAAGTGGGTAGCTTACGCGGGACGTTTGCGATCGCTGTATCACGCGATTTTTATCAGCAACGTCGAGACTGGCGAGTCGAAGCAGGTTACCGATGGACTGGCGGACGCTGTTTGGCCGACATGGGACGCCAGCGGGAAGTACCTGTGGTTCCTCGCATCGACCGACTTTGGTCTGCGATCGCAATGGTTGGACATGACTTCGTACGATCGCGAAGAGAATTTCGGGTTGTACTTCGCAGTGTTGAAGAAGACGGACGCGAGTCCGTTGCTGCCGGAGAGTGATGAAGACCGCGGCGTCGGCACTGGTCGAGCTCGACCTGCGCCGGGCGCTTGTGAACCTCCGGCCGGAGGTGGAGGCGGTGGCGCTCCGGGCGGTGAAGCCGGTGAGGCTGCTGGTCCGCCGCCGCAGCGTGGGCCGCGTGGTCCAGTAACGGTTCAAATTGATTTTGATGGATTAGCACAAAGGATTATCGCTGTTCCCACCGTCCCGCAAAGACAATACACGGATCTCCAGGCAGGCATCGATGGCTACGTGTTCTACATGGAAGCCGGACGAGCGCCGGGCGCCGCAAACGATCTACAACGCTATCGACTCTGCGATCGACGCGCCACTACTTTCGCGAGCGGCGTCGTTGCTTACGAGATCAGCGCCGATCGTCGCAAGATCGTCTATCGCGCGGGCGGAGGCGGTGGCGGACAGTTCGGTGGTCCAGGCGGCGGTGACGGACCGCCACCGGCGCCACAGTTGTTCCTCGTCGACGCCGACCGCAATCCGCCGCAAGCCGGCACGGGACGTTTGAACTACTCGCTGCGCATGTATCTCGAACCGAAGGAAGAGTTCAAACAGATCTTCAACGAAGGCTGGCGCAATCAACGCGACTATCTCTACGTTCCAAACATGCACGGCGCGGACTGGCCGAAGATGAAACAGATGTACGGACAGTTGCTGCCGTACGTCATGCATCGCGCCGATCTGA
>DASTOZ010000591.1:0-2891 GCA_035762365.1 Pyrinomonadaceae bacterium
AAGGGCTACTAGATATTACCAATCACAGAACCAAGTACTAAGTACTAAGTACAAAGCACAAACGCTCCAAGTCCCAACCTCACTGTGTAACATCAACCGTATCGATCACACCGACGATCGCCGCATCCACCGGAACGTCCTTCATCCCCTGCGCGAGCCGCGCACTCGATCCAGCCACCACCAGCACGCGCTCGTGAAAACCGGCGCCGACCGTGTCAACCGCCACCACGTACCCGGTCGTATCGCTGCCGTCTACATTGATCGGTCTCACGATCAGCAATTTCTTTCCGCGTAACCGTTCGTCCTTTTGCGTCGAGACAACGGTGCCAAGGATGCGAGCGATGATCATGCGGGTTATCGATTCATACCCACCGGAAGACTCTCGTCAACGCTGCCATGCGGCCGCGGAATCACGTGCACGCTCACCAGCTCGCCAACACGTCGCGCCGCCGCGGCGCCTGCGTCAGTCGCGGCTTTGACGGCAGCCACATCGCCGCGCACGATCGCCGTCACAAAACCCGCGCCGATCTTTTCATAACCGACGAGCGTGACGTTCGCGGCTTTCACCATTGCGTCGGCCGCTTCGATCATCGCGACCAGACCTTTCGTCTCGACCATTCCGAGTGCTTCCTGCATTCAGGTGCTCCTATGTGTGGGGTTCAAACCTCGTACTACTTACCATTAACTGCCTGGCTCAACAACTCAACCAACTCTTCGCGCGTCAGCGAGATCTTGCCCGATCCGTTTTCCACCAACGGCTCGCGCAAGTAACCGCACGCCTGGCCACGCGCTGACTCGCCAAGATAACCAGCAGCTTCGCGCACGTTGATCAACTTCTCGATCGCATCCGGCGACAGATTACGCGAACCGCCCAGCACGCGCGACAGGATCGCGATCTTTGCCGTGTGTTCGAGCGTTTCCAAACGGTCCCACGCCTGCCAGAGATCGGCGCCGTAAGCAACCGCTCCATGATTCGCCATCAACAGCGCATTGTGATGTTTCACCAGCGGCTGCATCTGCTCCGTCAATTCATCGGTCGAAGGCGTGCCGTACGAAGCAAGCGGCACGCAGCCAAGCGTCAGGATCACTTCCGAAAGGATCGGCTGATCGATCGGCAGTCCGGCGACGGCGAACGCGGTCCCGTGCGGCGGATGCGCGTGACACACAGCTTTCACATCCGGCCGCTCGCGATAGATGAGCAGATGCATTGCAAGCTCGCTCGACGCGCGTCGATCGTTCAACGCACGTCCTTCGAGATCCGTCACCGCGAGCAGATCCTCGGTCATGCGTCCTTTGCACGTCATCGTCGGCGTCGCGATGATCCGCCCGTCGTCCAGACGCACGCTGACGTTGCCGTCAGACGAGACGACGTAGCTCCGCTCGTACATCAAATGGCAAACGCGAATCAGATCTCGTTTGGTTGTTTGCTCATCCATGCTTGTTTTCTGGACGCAGCTCGCCGCGGCTGAGTGACTGTGCTGTTCGACGGTTGAGACAGAAAATATGACAACGATTCCAACGAAGTCGTCAGGTCGACCGTCTTGACCTTCACGCCTCGACGCGCATTTAACGAGACCGGTGCGAAGTTGAGCACTGCTTTGATTCCCACAGACGTGACCTGATTGAGCACTCGTTGCGCGGCTTTCGCGGGCACCGCGATCACCATCACGTCGATCGACTTCTCACGAATCACTTTTGCCATCTCTTCGACGTCGTGCACTACGATCTTCGAACCGCCGATGCGGCGGCCGATCTTCTGTCGATCGTTATCGAACAGCGCGACAACGGCGAAGTTTGATTTGCCGAAACCGTTGTAGTTCGCGAGTGCCGTTCCCAGTCGCCCGGCGCCGACGATGCCGACGCGATGCGGACTGTCGAGCCCGAGTATCTTCGTGATGTGATCGCGCAGATCTTCGACGTAGTAGCCGACGCCGCGCACGCCAAACTCGCCGAAGTACCCAAGATCTTTCCGAATCTGCGCCGAATTGAGATTAAACTGGGCGGCCAGCGCCTGCGACGAAATGGTTTTGATCCCGGCTTCATGGAGTGTGTTCAGGCAGCGCAAGTAAACACTCAAGCGGCTGGTTGTCAGTTCTGATATTTTTTCAGACTTCATTCGCGGGAACCTGTCGCGGTCAGTATAATACTCCGGCGCAAATGATTGCACACCTGAGCGGCACACTGCTTTCAAAACAAGCGACTTCCGTGATTGTTGACGTGTCGGGTGTCGGCTATGAAGTGAACATTCCGCTTTCGACCTTTTACGACCTCGAAGACACGGGTTCGAGAGTTCAGTTGCGCATCTACACGCACGTCAAAGAAGATGCGTTGCAGCTCTACGGCTTCAAAACGGCGCGCGAACGCGAGTTGTTCATCAACTTCATCTCCGTCAGCGGCATCGGTCCAAAACTCGGCATCGCGCTGCTGTCGGGCATGAGCGCGGATGAACTGATCGCCTCGATCAAGTCGAACAACCTCGCGCGTCTGACGTTGATTCCCGGGGTCGGCAAGAAGACGGCCGAACGATTGATCGTTGACTTGCGCGAGAAGATGGCGGCGTTGTCGACGTCGTATCTCGAACAGGAGCCCGGCGCGCGACCCGAAGCCGCCGAAGCATCGTCAGCCGACAGTGTGCGATCTGAAGCTCTTTCAGGTCTGATGAATCTTGGTTATCAACGATCGGCCGCCGAAAAGGCCGTCGACTCCGCGCTCAGCGAAGGCGGCGATATCACGGTGGAATCAATCTTAAAACGCAGCCTGCGAAAAATAGGCTCTCGTCTACTCGGATAACACACGATGGTTACTGTAAAAGATGGTTCACCGACCGACGAGGATCGCCAGTTAGACCTGACGCTGCGGCCGACACGCATCGAAGATTACGTCGGACAGCG
>DASTOZ010000592.1:0-3120 GCA_035762365.1 Pyrinomonadaceae bacterium
GCTTTGCTGGACCATTTTCAGACGTGGGATCGAGTACAATCACGCGCTAAACCACGATGAGCGAACTTGCTTTCTACGTTTACTGTATCGCCGAAAGCGCGGCAGCCGCTGAGCTTCCGGCCGAGTCGTTGCCGCCGGCGATCGAAGAAGGATCGAAACTCGAATGGGTCGTGAGTGATGATTTAGCTGCTCTGTCGAGTCAGGTTCCGCTGGCAAGTTACAGCGAAGAAAGCCTGGCCGAGCACCTGTCGGACGCAAGTTGGACGGCGGCGAGGGCCATGCGTCACGAAACGATCGCGGAGTACGTCGCCAGGCGCGCAGGGGTTGTGCCGTTGCGGTTCGGCACTATCTTTCTCGAACGCGACGGGATCGAACGAATGTTGTCGGACCAGGGAAAAGAGTTGCGCGAGATCCTCGAACGCCTGCGCGGGCGTGAAGAGTGGGGCGTTAATGTCTTCTGCGATCAAAATGTCCTGATGTCCAGCATCACTTCCGTCAGTCCGGTGCTGCGCGAGTTGGTCGAGCGGGCCGCTCAAGCTTCACCCGGCCAGTCGTACCTGATGCAGAAGAAGATCGACGCGTTGAAAGTTGACGAAGCGCGCGCCGCGCTGAATCGCATCATCGATCAAATTGAAAAAACGCTCGCCGAGCAGGCTGATGACGCGAAACGCCTGCGCGTCCTGAAGGTCGAAGCCACGGAGCACGGCGAACTCAAAGCCAAGTTCGCGTTCCTGATCAACAAATCCGATTTCGATCGATTTCGCGATGCGGCCGAACGTCTCGCGCAGGAACATCAGCCTGCGGGCGTGCGTCTCGAATTGACGGGCCCTTGGCCCGCTTACAATTTTACGCGGATTGAATAAATGGACGAGCAACTGAAACAGGTCGATATCTTCGAGCAGTCTGACATCTCGCTGCTCGAAACACTCGATCACGTGCTCAACCGCGGCCTCGTCATAGCGGGCGAGATCACCATTTCCGTAGCTGACATCGATCTGATCTTCCTCGGCCTCAACGTCCTGCTCAGCTCGGTCGAAACTGCCAACGAAGTCCTTCGCAAACGGGAATGAAGCTGTATGTCTATTGCCTCGTGGAGAAAATCGACGCTTTGCTGGCGCCAGTCAGCGGCGTTTCCGGTGCGCCGGTTGACCTAATCCGGTTGGACGATTTTTCGTTCCTCGTAACCCAGCTCGAAGGCGACTCCGCGCCGCCAGTCACACGTGACAACGTGCTTGCTCACGATGCCGTCGTGCGCAGCGTGCTCAACGAAACCACGCCGCTCCCATTTCGGTTCGGGACCGTACAGACCGAATCCCACCTCCGCAGTTACATCAGAACACACCGGACGGCCCTCGAAGCGAAACTCGCCGTGGTGCGCGGCTGTGTCGAGATGAGCGTCAAGATCATCTCGAACCTGGATGAATCGGATCTCGAGACAACCTCCGAACGTACCGAAGAGGGCCCCGGAGGCAGGTTTCTGAACGAAAAGCGCCGCGAAATTCTCGGTGGCGAACGTCGCGCGAAAGAAGCTCGCGAAGTCGCCGCGTGGCTCAAGGAACAGGTCGGATCCTTCGTACGGCAGGAAGCAATCAGCCTTTGTCCCACAGAAAAGTTGATCGTCGCCGCCGCACACCTGGTTGTGCGCGAACAGGTCACGAAATATCGCGGCGGGCTCGCGATAGCGCGTAATGCGCGGCCGGAATTGCATTTCCTGGTCAGCGGCCCCTGGCCGCCGTATACTTTTTCCAACATAGAGCTTGAGTTTAAAACGCGGTTCGGAGTAAGCTGATGGAGCTTTCCCCCGAAACACCCCCTACGGTTGAGCCGGAGATCGAAACCTCGCACGTGGAGGAGTTCGTGGAGCAATTGAGTTGCGTCACAAACTCTTTACCGTCGCGAATCAATATCGACGCGCAAAGCGTCGAACAGGGTCTGGCGAAACTGGTTCTTACTTTGATCGAGTTCATCCGTCGTCTGCTTGAAAAGCAGGCGGTCCGCCGCATGGAAGGCGGGGATCTCTCACCTGAACAAATCGAGGAACTAGGGTTAGCGCTGATGAAGTTGGAAGCGAAGCTTCAGGAGCTGAAAGAACAATTTGGTCTGGCGGATGAAGATCTCAATCTCGATCTCGGTCCTGTGGGACGTCTGATTTAGCAGATGTAAGCCTTTCCCCGGCAGTCATTTACGACGGTGGCGGTCACCTGAGCTCTTTTAGTAAAACCGCCTCCTGAGAGTGGAGGACGAAAGTGTCCAGTGAGCGGTCTACCCTTATAACGGCCCGTCCCCCGGGCCTGGTTGATGTTCTCGATCGCATTCTTGATAAAGGGTTGGTTATAGCCGGCGACATAAAAGTGTCGCTCGCCAACGTGGAATTACTCACCTTGCAGATTCGACTACTCGTGTGCTCGATCGACAAGGCGGAGCAAATCGGACTGAACTGGTGGCGCTATGACACAAACCTGACGACACGCGCCGAGCGTGCCGAAGCCGAGAATGTCGAGTTACGTGAACGGCTGTCTGAACTTGAAATGGAGATAAGAAAGCTCGGGGCGTCAACCACGCACACCGAGGTCAGAACAGAGGTAAAACGCAATATCAAGAGCAAAGGGCGTCGGCCGTCCTCGCGCTGATGCTGGTTTTTACAACTTTGGATAAAGGAACCTAAGCAAATGGCTGTCGAAAGAGCACCAGGCGGTACTAGTCTAATAGACGTCCTTGATCGTGTGCTCGACAAGGGCATCGTGATTGACGCCTGGGTCCGAATCTCCCTGGTGGGAATTGACTTGATCACCATTGAAGCTCGCGTGGTGGTTGCGTCAATTGACACTTACCTCAAGTACGCTGAGGCCGTAGGCTTGACGCCGGCGGTTTCGCGACCAGTGATCACCCCCGGAGCAGAAACCGTAGAGACCGACGTGCGTCGGCGGGTGACAGTCGAGGTGGAAAAGCAGTAGCACACGGCAATCCGTGTTTTGATGTGTGCGGCAAACACAGATTTAAATCATGGGTGAAGTCCCCACAGAGTTAGCCTTTGCCACGGTTCCGCCGATCTCAGATAACGACCGGATCGGTTCCTACCTGCGCCAGTACGACGTGTTCGTGGAAACCACGACGCAAATG
>DASTOZ010000593.1:0-9943 GCA_035762365.1 Pyrinomonadaceae bacterium
GGGCGAGTTGTTAGGGGATTTCCAACTGACGCTTCCGGAGACCGCGCCGTTGGACAACATCGTCGCGACGGATGACTGTCAGTTACTGGAGATACCGGCACGCACGATTAGAAGGTTCGCGGTGAGCTTCCCGCAACTCTACCTGAACATCGCGGCCAACTTAGCGAGTAAGGCAATAAAAGCACGCATTCGCGCTCAGATACTACGTTTGCCGAACATCGAGAGTATGATCGCCCAGCTATTCATCGAGTTGTTCAACGAGAGAAAGCCCAACCAGGGACTAACCGATAGGTTTCTGGTAAACGGCACCTTCCATATTGACGACATCGCCGCTTTCCTTGGATACGAATACAGGAGTACTCAGGCGGCAGTGCACCAG
This sequence comes from Pyrinomonadaceae bacterium, assembly GCA_035762365.1. GTDB lineage: Bacteria > Acidobacteriota > Blastocatellia > Pyrinomonadales > Pyrinomonadaceae > PSRF01. Next base: position 380 of record DASTOZ010000593.1, read on the forward strand.
TTGATCGCGGACAAGTACCTCAACCATCATCGAAGCAAGAAGAGCGGACGTTTCGAGATCGCCGATTTGCAAGGACTACATTCGCTAGTTCAGCGTGAGTTGGACAAGGCTCACGAAACCAGCGAAACCAGCCAGCGCCAACCTAAGCCATCCGGACCACAGCTGGTGCGCTCGAGAACGTGACAACAATGCGTCACGATTCTCGTGCCTTCGCAACCTTCTCACCGTCGTTATCGGAGAGCATGTCCTGTATAACTTCGAGGTCTTCTGTTGACCCGACAAAAAGCGGGTGACGATGCCGCAATTCAGATGGGAGCGGAAACCGTGGGTGACGCCCGTAGAACTCCTCAAAACCGCTACCGGCCAATAATATGATGAGTCCCACAAGCAATATTGCGATGATGCCGATGGACCAAAATACCAGAGCTATGAGCGTCAGAGCGTCAGGTGCGAAACTTTGCCACGGCAGTGGAAACGACTGCGGACTCGCGCGGTAAAGCAAGTACATTGCGTACGCTTGAGATAAGCCGAGTAGGAGGAAAACACCGCCAACGACTATTCCCGACCAGTCGATGCCCTTGGACGCAGTTGTTGACCCATGAGGAAGGCGCTTTGGCTGAATGACTCGCGGTAAATCGTCAGCCAGTATGTGAAACTCCAAGTCAGGATACTTTAAGCGGCCATTTATCAGCAGCTTTACCAGGAAGAAATCACCTTGATTAAGCAATGGAAATCGAAAGCTCAGTTCCGCTCGGCCGTTTGCGGATCTTGTCTGCTCAACTTCGGCGATCAGTTGTTCAGGCTTACGATACAAGATAGATGCATCGAGAATTTTGACGCCTTCAGGTAGTTCTACTGAGAGCGGCTGAATGAAATCTCGCAGCGCTCTTTCACCATCGTTTGCGATGATGAATTCGATCTGAGAAAGATCCCGCACCTCTTCGTCCCTGAAATAGAATTCCAACTGCTCTCGCACGCTTGGTTCAATTCCGGCGAAGATTCGGCTGTTCAGCGTCAAGTACACTGCAATGCTCTTATTAATCGAGCGTTTGAAGTAGTACCGGCTAACGATTATTGTGGCCGCGATACCAATTACGATTCCGATGACTGTGGACATGTATCGGTTTCATTTGCCCTGGCGGGAAGCCGTAGCAAGGTGACTCCTACGGAGGAATAGGTGAAGCACCGCCCTTCTAGTTCAACCAGACAGAAAAGTCAAACTCTTCGTCATACGAGAACGCATGACAAAACGTTATTGCGCGCTATTCACAAAGAATAAGGACACAGCCTGTTGAGAAACCACCGGTCCTAACGCGAATTCTCTGAGTGCTTCCTGCGTTTGAAGTAGTAAACGGGATCGTTAGGTGGTCCGGCGACGGCCAGCAGCTCCCACCCGTTTGCCCCAAGTCGATCCAGGTGTTGCTCGAGCACGAATGCCTCGCGTCCGAAGGAGGCATTCGGTTCCTTTCGCATGCGAGGTGAACTCGTGGGCTGAAGATTCGTAGTGCTTGGACCAGCAACTGCCAGGTACTCCCATTGCTCGCCGGCAGCATTGCCGGCGTTGGCGTCTTCCTGGCCCACTGTTTTCACCACGAAGACGGCGATAACGGCGAGGCAAAGAGTGATTGCAAGGAAAGGTGCTCGTTCGCGAATGTTCATCACGACCTCCAAAGTTATTTGGCTACAGGTCCGCCTGGGGACGTAATTCTCAATCAAACCGGTTCAGGTTTACAATCAAAACGCACCGGCATGACGTTTCAATCTTCCTTTCAACCTACCGGATCCGATCCAATTCTCTGCGCGCATCTCTTGCGCAGAGTGGATGAAAAACTGATCGGACTCCTTCGTTCATTGACGGTGAGCGAGTGGGATGCGCAAACGGTGGCGCCACGTTGGCAGGTGCGCGACGTGGCGGCCCATCTGCTCGACACAGTGCTGCGCAAGCTGTCGATTGTGCGAGACTCGTGGCACGTCGAGAATGTCGACATTCGATCGCCGCAAGACGTCGTCAAGCTCGTTAACCGTCTGAACGAAGAGGGTGTGACGGTTTATCGACGACTGAGTCCGCCGGTCCTTATCGACCTGATGAAAATGGCCTGCGAACAAAGCGCCAGCTTTCACGAATCACTCGACCCGTTTGCTCCCGCCGCGTTCGGTGTTAGTTGGGCGGGAGAAGAGACGTCGCCTAACTGGTTTGATACTGCTCGCGAACTGACGGAGCGCTGGCATCATCAACAACAGATCAGAGTCGCGACAAATCGCCCGGGGATCATGACGCCGGAACTCTATCATCCGGTTCTTGACTGTTTCCTTCGCGGCCTGCCGCACCTCTATCGCGAAACGCAGGCGCCCTCCGGTACGATCGTGCTGGTAGAGATTGCAGGCGACTGTGGTGGGCAATGGTTGTTGTCAAAACAGAGCAGCGGATGGTCCCTTGTAAAAGAACCAACTGCACAGCCGATAGCGCGAGTAACGATACCTCAGGAAATCGCCTGGCGTGTTTTCACCAAGGGCATCGATCGTGATTCAGCGAGAGCGCAAATCACGATCGAAGGCGATCCGGATCTCGCCAGCCGCGTTCTCGATCTCACCGCGATTGTGGCTTGAGTTAGTTGAACGCGCTCAGCTCAATCGTCATTGTGCTATGTGCGGCGCCAGGATAAGCATCACCACAAAGAGAATACCTACTCCGATTGCGATCTTTACCCCCATCGAAAGATTATTACCTTTGACTTGTTTGACCTGAGGATACGTCACGGTTGTTGCGGATCCGGTCTTCTCATCTACAACCGCAAAAGACTCATCACTAACTTCGCTGATGTAGCCCTTGAGCTTCGTCTTGTCGCGCAGCTTCAGCTCGACCTGCGCGTCCCGCCCCGTTCCAAGCTTGGCGATTTCCGTCTTGACCTTTTGCGCGAAGCGGGCTTCCTTCTCCGGATTGGTTCCAGCCAGAGCGGTGGCAGAACCCGTGAGATTCAGGACGAGTGCGATCAGTACGACCGCAGTGATTCTTAGCGCTGGTTTGGCAGATAGTTGGTCCATATGCTCGACCAGCCGCAAGCACGGCGCCACGTTGTGGATAGCGGATTTAACTGGTGAGACTGTTAATGCCTCAAGTTCGGTGTGAAAGCATTTGCCGACAAGTGTCAGCAATTATAGTCACCTTTGATCATCGCGTCGGAGAATTCCTGCGCCTGACGTTTGATGATTTCTTGGTCCACGGGCTTTGGCGCAGACGCAGACGCCTGCGGCCGCTGGTTTGATTGGGGCTGAGAACGTGGCACGCACGCGCAGATTGTTGCAGCCAATACCCATGAAATAAGGCACAGAATCATTCGGTTCACCATACTCGTTCGGGACATTGCGTGATTGTACATTGCATAGTATCCCGAATTCTTTTTAAATGTGTCGACAAACCTGGCCGGTAGACTGGAGGCAGTAAAGTGATGAGCAAAACGTTCGTCAGCCTTCTTGTGACGTTTATCCTCGCGATTCCGGTTGCCCCGCAACAACCCCAGCCGCAAAAACCGAAGCCGGAGACTCAAGAGGACCAGGACAGCGTGGTGCGCATTTCGGCTAACCTGGTCCAGGTTGACGCCGTGGTGACGAAGGACGGCCGCATTGTTCCCAATCTCACGCCAAACGACTTCGTGCTCACCGAAGACGGCCGCCCGCAGACGATCACGCACTTCTCTTTTGTCTCGAACGTCCCCAATCAGAATTCGGAAACCCCAGTCGCGAAATCCACGACCGCGAACGCGAGCGCGGTATTACCCGCAGTTATCCGACGTGATGAATCACGCCGGACCATTGCCATCGTCGTCGACGACCTCGGCATTTCACTCGACAGCATACGCACAGTTAAAGAACAGCTCAGCAAGTTTGTTGACGAGCGTCTTCAACCGCAAGACCTGGTCGCAATCATTCGCACCGGCGGTGAGGTCGGCGCGCTACAACAGTTCACCAACGATCGACGTCTCCTTCATCGCGCGATCGACTCGCTGCGGTGGAACCTGTGCAGCCGCGTGGGCTATTCGGCTGACGCCGCCTTGGCAAATATGACAACGCCTACCGAAACCATGGGCTCTGGTCAGAATGCGGTCGGGCTGTGCGCCGAGGTGCAAGGTGGACCACTGAAGGGAACAGTGCGAGCGCTGCGATTCATTCTTGCAGGCATGAGCAATCTGCCTGGTCGCAAGGCCATGGTGCTGCTGTCCGACAGTTTGCCGCTGGATCTTCCGAACGTCGATTCGCTCGAACGGGGCCCAATCAAAGCTCAACGACCAATCGATGACGATCCGGATGCTGACTCCGTGCGAAACGAAGGCGAGACGCAGTTTGATAACGAGACTGTGTTGCGGAAGGTGGCTGAACTGGCGAACCGGTCGTCTGTCGTAATTTATTCGGTCGATACTCGCGGCACGAAGACCATCGGGCTGACAGCGGCTGACAATCAAACCCCGAGTGGACCAGGAAGAAAAGCGGCGGGCGCCGAGATGCTAAACAGAACAGCACTCCGGGCCCTCAACGATCGTTCGGCGCTCCTTCAAGATCTGCGCGGCGGCATGTCGCTACTGGCAAAGCAAACCGGCGGCATCATGATCAGCAACAGTAACGATCTGGGATTGGATCGCGTGGTGGACGATCAGAGTGGTTATTACGTTCTCGGGTATCGTCCGACTAACGAAACGTTCAACCGGGCATATCACCGCATCAAGGTCCGGTTATCCACGCCGGGCTTAACGCTGCGAACGCGAGAGGGTTTTTATGGCTTGAGCAACAAGGATGTATCTCAGGTGAACGGGACCAGTCGCGAGCAAATGACGGCGGTGCTGGCCTCGCCATTCGGCGCCAGTCAGATAGAAGTGCACATGACTTCGCTCTTTGCGAATGCCAAGCCGGCGGGTTCGTTTATCCGGTCGATGGTCTATTTGAATCCGGCCGACCTGAATTTCGCGACTGAGTCCGACGGCAAGCGCAGCGCAAAACTGCATCTGTGGTCGATTCTGTTCGACGTCGATGGTCGTGTCGTTCAGCAGGTCGAAGAAGATCGAACACTGAAGTTAGCGCCGAAAGAATTCGAACGTGCGGCGCATGACGGACTCGTTTACCAACTCGACGTGCCGGCCAAACAGCCGGGCGCATATCAGTTGCGCGTTGCAGTTCGGGACACAGCTTCGGCAAAGCTCGGCAGTGCGGCGCAGATGGTCGAAGTGCCGGCGCTGAACGGAAACAGATTAGCGTTGTCGGGAATAACTCTCTCGACGGAAAGCGACGGATCGAAGCCGGCATCAGATTCAACGCAGAGTGGGGTCGCAAACATGGCGAACCTTGCGATGCGACGTTTTCGCTCGTCTTCTAATCTCTATTACAGCTACGTCGTGTATGCCGGAGTTGGGAAGAAGTCGACCGAGGCGCCCAGGTTGCTGTCTGAAGTGAAACTCTTTCGCGAAGGTACATTGGTTTATGGCGGGGGCGCGAAAGCAATTGATACGGCCGGTCAAACCGACTTGGAACGAATAACCGCCGCCGGTGGTCTGCGGTTGAACTCACTATCACCCGGTGCTTATGTGCTGCAGGTAACGGTGAAGGACCAGGCGGGAAAGCGTAGTGACGCGACCCAATTGATCGATTTCGAGGTCGTGCCGTGACGGCAGTGAACCACGATGATGCAGAGGCTAGTTCTAACTGTTGTTGCTTTAACTCTCATTCCGATCCAGGCCGGGCATAGCCTCTTTTATGCGCAGGGCCGTCAGGAAGTTTCTGACGCTCAGAAAACGGAGTTCATCGAACTCCTCAAGACGCTTCCATCCAAAGGCGAGTTCTACACCGAGGAAGCGGCACGCCGTGCCGGTCCATATTTGCCGGTGATCTTTTCCTTCACTGAAAAGGACCTGGAGAAACGCGACCTCTATGCCTTTGTCGCGATCAGTGTTGGCATCAGCGCGGATAACGAGCGCAGAGCGATACGCGCACCGTTCCGTTTGCGCCCGGGATCGTTAAACTCTGGGACGCAACGACTGCGACAGAGTTACATCCACTGGCGGGTCATCAGAGTCCGATATCAGCGCTCAGTTTTTCGTCGGACGGAAAGTGGCTGGCCTCGGGTAGTTGGGATCACGCGGTTAAATTGTGGGACGTAACTAGCGGAAAGCTCATTCGGAGTTTTCCTGCTGAAAGGGACTGATAACTAAAGGAGGACAGAAATGACTAACGCAGAGTCGACCGAAAAATGCGCTCATGCGCCGTGCAAATGCCCGCGGGGCGCGGATGATGAATATTGCAGCCTGCACTGTCGCAACGCGGCAGGTGGAACTGAGAAGAATTGTAGTTGTGGCCATCCTGATTGCCTGTAACGGCCGCAACAATCTCTATCCCAAAACATCAAGGTGCGTAACGCGTGAAGACGAAGTCGCGAGCCTTGATCGCTTCATGACAGGGGGGTGGCATCGCGAAATGAATGATTGCCGTAAGCGCACGCTACCCGCGCAGCGTGCTGATTGGATCAACCCTTGTGGCGCGGAGCGCTGGGACCCACGAGGCATAAAGCGCGACGGCGATTACTGAAAAACCGACTATCAGATAAGTCGACGGGTCTGTCGCGCTGACGTCGAAGAGAAGTGACTTGATCCATTGGCTTATCGCGAGCGAGGCCGCAACTCCGATGATCAATCCAGCGGCGATTAGCACCGCCGCTTCTCTCAGTATTAACTTCATCACCGCACTCTTCTGCGCACCCAGAGCAACCCGAATCCCGATCTCGCGATCGCGCTGCACCACTGCGAAGTGGATCGTGGCGTAAATTCCGGCCGCCGCTAACAGCACAGCCAGAAAGCCGAATCCGGCGAACAGCCAGAGATTAAAACGACGCGGCGCGACTGCATCAGCCAGAAACTCGTCGAATGGTCTGACGTTGAAAACAACACCCCGCGGTTCGAGCTGTTCGAGCTCGCGTCTGACTGGACCAACCAGCGACGACGGATCGCTCTGCGTCTTTACCACGAAGTTCATGATCGGGAACGTTGAAGACTGCAGATAAGAAACATACAGCGCCGGCTGCGCGTCAAGCTCGAGTCCTCTGTGTTTAATGCTCGCGACTACTCCTACAATCTCTCCTTTGACTAAATCCGATTCGCCGTCGAGTCTTACGCCGATGGGCTCAACTCCGGGCAGATAGGTTCGCGCGAACGCTTCATTAACGATGAACACCTGATGCGTCTTGCCGCGCTCGCTTTCATCGAAGAAGCGTCCCATCTTCAAGTCGACACCAGCAGTCGTGAAGAACGATGGCGTGACGACACGATAATCGGCAACTCTTTCTTCGGTCTTCGTCTGAGTTGACTCACCTGCGATCGTAAACGGCAGTTGCATCGTTCGTCCGCCCAGCGGCAAGTGCGAGATCGCACCGGCTGAAACAACACCCGGCAGACCATTCAACTTCTCGACTGCCTGTTGAAAGAGCTGTGTTCGTTTTGGACTGCCATTCGGATAATCAGCAAAGCTCAGCGAAAGCCCGGCTGTGACGAGGTGATCCGTTCTCAATCCCGGATCCACACTCTGCAACCGCCAGAAGCTCTTAACGATCAGACCAGCACCCGTTAACAACACCAACGCCAACGCTATCTGACCAACGACCAAAGTTTGACGAATGCGATTCGAGTGTCGATCGTTCGTGCCTACATTCTGAGCATTCCTGAGCACGTCGTTCAGGTTCAGCCTGGAAGTTTGAAACACCGACACTAAACCGATCGTGATGGCACTAAGCAGCGTGACGGCCATGGCGAACAGGAGAGTTGGAATGTTCAGTGCCGCGTCTCGGAGTCGGGGTATCGATTCCGGTCCAAGCGCCCGCACGAATGAAAGGCACCAGATCGCCACCACCAGCCCCGCCGCACAGCCGAAGCCTGACAGCAGCAGGTTTTCGATAACGGAGTCCCGGATGAGGCGAAATCTACCAGCTCCGAGCGCGAGTCGAACCGCCAACTCGCGCCGCCTCATAAACGCGCGCCCGAGTTGTAGATTGGCGACGTTTGCACAAGCGATCAGCAACACCATCCCCACTGCCGCAAACAACGACCACAGCGCCGGTCTGGAATTGCCGAAGAGGTATTCAGTGAAAGAATCCACGTGAACTTGCCAGCCCCTGTTCGTGTCAGGATAGAGCTCCGCCTGCCACCGCGTCATCGCGTTCATCTCAGCCTGCGCCTGATCGATCGTCACTCCGGGCTTCAGTCTTCCGATCGTCCGCCAGTTATGCGATCCGCCACGGGTAAGATCTGTTCTATCGATTTCACTCACGGTGAAGACATCAATCCGGGCAGGGAAGTTGGACTCTTCCGGCAGTACGCCGACGATCACGCACGACTCCTCTTTACTGCCAGACGGTACGCCAAACGAGATCTTGCGTCCGATGACAGACTGCTCGCCGCCGAACTGCCGCAGCCATAACGGGTGACTGATGATGACGCTGTTTTCGGGTTCGTCAGTCCCGGCAAAGTCGCGGCCGAGTTTCGGTGTTACGCCGAGCGTGCGAAAGAAGTTGGGAGTTACATAAACGCTTTCGACGCGTTCAAGAGTCTTAGCGCCGTAGAGGTTTACGGGGAATGTTCCCCACGCAGCGATGCGGTCGAAGGACTGACTCTGCTCGCGAAAATCCAGGATGTCGGCCGGGTTCAGAAAGGCGCCGTTAACTCCGAGCGCGGAGTTCTGGTTCGTCAACCAGACGAGTCGATCGGCGTCGCGATACGGCAAAGGTCGGATCAGAACGGAAAGGACGACGCTGAAGACTGCGGTGTTCGCGCCGATACCGAGGGCGAGCATCAACGTCGCGAGCACCGTGAAGCTTCGATTTTTTAAAAGAGTACGAAGGGAATAACGCAGGGCACGCACAGGTTGGATTGCTCCGGTTCCGAAGAGTCAAGACACTTCCGAACCGGAGCGTAGCATAATTCAAGCGCGGCGTGACTGAGCTCGTGATCTCTAGGCGATCATTTCTCACCCGAACCTGGTCCGCCATCTTTCGATGGCGCTCGGCCAGCACGCCTGCGGGTGTGACGCTGGCTACGGTCGTTTGCAACTTGTTCTTCCAACCGCTCACAACGTCGCCTTCACCATTCATCATCGCGTCGAAGCCGTCTTTCGCCACTTTAGATGGATCGTCCTTTTCCTGTTGTCCGACTTCTGTGTCCAGCATGTCGGCCCGCTCGAAGAACTCAGTCTCGGTTGCTCCGGGCATTAGACACGTTACCGTTATGCCAGTGTCCTTCAACTCGTTTCGCAGCGCGAATGAGAATGAGTCGATAAACGCCTTGGCGCCGTTGTAAACGGCAGAGAACGAGCCGGGCATAAAGCCCGCGATCGATCCGGTGATGAGAATCTTTCCTTCACCGTGTTTTGTTTTTCGATTTGATGTCAGACTGCACAGAGATTTAATCTGCGTTCGCATTCTTGGCAACATGACGGGGCGAAACCGATGGAGCGAGTAGTGGCAGTTATACCGGCTCGGATGGGGTCTTCTCGTTTTCCGGGAAAGCCTCTCGCCCTACTACATGGCTTGACGATGAT
>DASTOZ010000594.1:0-17027 GCA_035762365.1 Pyrinomonadaceae bacterium
CCCAATTGTTTTTTGACGTTTGTGCCTTTGAGACTTTTGTGTCTCTTGTGATTAAAGACTGATGCGATTAGAAGACGTCAAAGAATCTGCACGTATGGCGTTGGACACGCTGCGCACGAACAAGCTGCGCTCGTCGCTGACGATTCTCGGCGTCGGTGTCGGTGTGCTCACTGTGATCGTGATGGTGGCGTTCGTTCAAGGTCTCAACAAGGCGTTCGCGGATCAGATCGAGTCGCTGGGGTCCAACACGATCTTTATCTCGAAGTTTGAGCCGAGCTTCGGACGGCCGCCCGGGCCCGAGGAGATCCATCGCAAGGATCTCACGATGGACGACGTCGAAGCGCTGCGCACCGAAGCTCCATCGATCGTCGGCGTCTCGCCGATTCATCGCATGCTGGCGGCGACGGTGAGGTACCAGGACAAACAGACTGACACCCCGATCCTTCTCGGCGTCACGCCTTATTACGAGTTCGTGCAAACGCAGTACGTTGCGACCGGCCGCTTCGTCAACGACATCGATATACAGGACCGCTCGAACGTCATCATCCTCGGCGTCGACGTGAAGCAGGCGCTGTTTCCGTACGAAGATGCGGTGGACAAGGAAGTGCGTGTCAACGGCAACCCGTATCGAGTGATCGGCGTCATGGAACCACTCGGAAACTTCTTCGGCCAGTCGCGCGACAACTCGATATTCATTCCGATCACGACGTTCGACAAGTACTATCCCGATAGACCGTTTCCGGAAGTCGTCTTCTTCATCATCGTGCGGCCGCAGTCGCGCGCGTTCGTGAAACCCGCGATCGACGAGATCACCGACATTCTCCGACGCCGTCGTCGCATTCCTGCCGGCGAACCGAACAACTTCGGAATCTCATCTCAAGATTCTCTGCTCGACGTCTACAACCAGCTAACTGGGGCAACGGCGCTCGTGCTGACTTCGATCTCGTTCGTGGCGCTGATGATTGGCGGCATCGGCGTGATGAACATCATGCTGGTGTCGGTAACAGAACGAACGAAGGAGATCGGCCTGCGCAAGGCTGTCGGCGCAACGAAGTTGAACATCCTGTCGCAGTTTCTGATCGAGGCGGTGGTGCTGACGGCGGTCGGCGGTCTGGCAGGGCTGGGAATAGGCGAGGTCGCCAGCTATTTCATAAACAAATACTCTCCTCTACCCGCGTACGTGCCCCTTTGGGCCATAGGCCTCGGCGTCGGCATCTCCGCGGTCGTCGGCATCGTGTTTGGTCTGTGGCCCGCCTGGAAGGCAGCGCGCCTGAACCCGATTGATGCTTTGCGTTGGGAGTGAGCATTGCATAATATGCCAGTGCAACCCTAACCCGGATCAACCCGTAATAACGTCGCAACGCTGTGAAGTTTATCGAAACCCTAAAACTGGCTCTGGCCGCGATCTGGGCGCACAAACTGCGCTCTGCCTTGACGTTGCTCGGCATGGTCGTCGGCGTCACGGCGTTTGTCGTCGTGGTTTCTCTGATCGCTGGGTTCAATCGCTACGTTGACGAGAAGATCGCCGGTATCGGCGCGAAGTCATTCACCGTTCAACGATTCAATCCGCTCGAAGACTTCAAAGACACCGACACGATCGCTGCCGCACAGAGGCGCAACAAAGAGCTCACGTTGGATGACTACGAGTATCTGAAAGAACGCGCCACACTGGTCGACAAGATCGGCGCTCGCGCTCGTGTCACTCCGTCTGAAGTTAAGCGTGGCGATCAAGTGCTGGAAGACGTGTTTGTCTCCGGCGCAACTGCCAACTGCGTCGATATCGAGAATCGCGACGTCGCTGACGGCCGGTTCATCGCCGAGCCTGAAAACGAGAACGGCGCACGCGTCGCTTACCTCGGCGCTGACATCGCAAACAAACTTTTCCCCGGCAGTCCAATCGGACAGGAGATAACGATCCGCGGTTTGCCGTATCGCGTAATCGGAGTCGAGGAGGCGAAAGGCACTGTCTTTGGAATACCGCAGGACAACTTCATCATCATTCCGTTGAAGACGTACTCGGTCAACTACGGCGGGTTGATCCGGCAGCGTTCGCTCTATTTCGTCGCCACTGCCAAGAACGACGATTTATTCAACGACGCGGTCGAAGAGTCGCGCTTTTTGATGCGCGCGCGACGCAAGCTTGGTCCAAATGAGAAAGACAACTTCGGCATCGTTACACCTGACGCGATCACCGGTCTGCGCGATCGACTCTTCGGCACGATCTTTATCGTCGCGATCGCGGTTCCGGGCATCGCGCTGGTCGTCGGCGCGATCGTGATCATGAACATCATGCTGGTCGCGGTGACGGAACGCACGAAGGAGATCGGCATCAGAAAATCTCTCGGCGCGCGGCAGATGGACATTCTGAAACAGTTTTTAGTCGAGGCGGCGACGCTCGCGTTGATTGGCGGCGCGGTCGGTGTCTTTCTTGCCTGGGTGATCGGGTTTGTAGTGTCGATGTTCATTCTTCCGACCTACTTGTCGATCTTTGCGATTGCCGGCGCGTTGGGGGTCTCGGGCGGCGCAGGAGTCGCCTCCGGAATCTTCCCCGCGTGGAAAGCAGCGCGGCTCGATCCAATTGAAGCACTGAGGGCTGACTAGCGATGCGAATCATCAGAAGCGACATTTACGAAAACCTCAAGATGGCGTTGTCGACGTTGCGCGGCAATAAGCTGCGTTCGTTTCTGACGGTCTTCGGCGTCGTCATCGGCATCATCACGGTGATGCTGATCGCGTCAATCATCAGCGGCATCGACGTGTCGGTGAAGAACGAAGTCGAATCGTTCGGCACGCGCTCGATTTACATCAGCAAATACGATCCCGGCATCCGCATCGGTCGCATGTCGCGCGAAGAGCGCATGCGCAAAGAGCTGACTTACGATGACGCAGTCGCATTGCAGTCGCTCGATGCCGTTGAGTTGTCAGTTCCCTTTCTCGACATCACTAACAACTGGTTTGGCGGCAAACTGATGGTCTCGGGCGCCGGCAAAACTTCCGCGCAGGTCGCGCTCCAGGGCACGCTGCCGGAGTTTGAAAGGGCCGGCACGCAGGTCATCGACGAAGGTCGCTTTTTCACGCAAACAGAAAATGACACGAACCAGCAAGTTTGTGTCGTCGGGTCGAAAGTCGCCGACGATTTTTTCAAACTCGGTTCGCCAGTTGGTCAAACGATCAAGATCGGCACGCAGGAGTTTCGCGTCGTCGGAACGCTCATGAAGCGCGAACAGTTCTTGATCGGCGGCGGCAGCGACGATCAGAACAACGTGATTTACGTGCCGTTCACAGTGGCCCAAAAGCTGAAACCGAATGCTGACGACATCTACATACTCGCCGTCGCAAAGCCGGGCATGATGGACAAGGCTAAAGATCAGGTACGCGACGCGCTGCGCATCCGTCGCCAGGTCCCATTCGCGGCAAACGACAACTTCGGCATGCAAACGTCCGAAAGCATTCTCGACAACTTCCGTTCGATTACCGCGATGATGGCAATCGCGATGGTGGTTATCTCGTCAGTGGGCTTGATGGTCGGTGGAATCGGCGTGATGAACATCATGCTCGTGTCCGTGACCGAACGAACGCGCGAGATCGGCGTGCGCAAGGCAATCGGCGCCAAACGCAGCGACATCATGTGGCAGTTTCTGATTGAAGCGGCAACGTTGACGGGACTCGGCGGGGTCGTTGGTCTATCAATCGGCTGGGGACTGACGCTGCTGTTGCGTCTACTGATGCCGTCTTACGTTCCGATCTGGGCGCCCATCGGCGGGCTGATCGCGAGCGTTGGGATCGGGCTGATCTTCGGCCTGTGGCCGGCGTGGAAAGCCGCGCGCCTCGATCCCATCGAATCGCTCAGGTACGAATAGCGTCCCGACTTACGAGATCGACGCCGGAAACAACGCAGTTATCGTCACGACAAAGAGTATTAGCAAGACCCACAGCGTGATGGCCACACCCCACCCCGCACCACTGCTGGCGCGCGTCGCGCCCAAGTGCAGTCCCTTTGCGCGCAACCAAAGTCCGTAAATCGACGTGAGCCCGATAAAACTGGCCATGACGAACAGGATCGGGTGGTCCGCCGGCGAGAAGAGAATGCCGAGGTTGTCTTGTAGCGTTGTGTCGCGATTGAGCACCGGATGCAGATCGTCGGGGTTTTTTAGATAGAGGATCAGCAGTCCAAGCACCTTCTGGACCACCACCACCGGAAACGCCGCGTAGACCGTCACCGCGAATGCTTGCCAGAAATTAATTCGGCCGCCGAAAGCGAGAATACCAACCAGGCTCAGCGCCGCAGTGAGCGCCAGCAAGATAAATAAAAGGGGGAAGCTGTTGAGCGTTGCCGAGATGAGCGAGGCGGGACTCTTCATCGCTTCGAGTTGCTTCTCGAGTTGCGCCTCACGTATTTCAGGCGGCGGCGCCCAGGTTCCCAAACTCTCCATCTGGCGTCTCGATTGCTCGATGATGCGTTCTGGCGTTATTCGGTGTACAAACGCATAGCCATAGATTGAGGAAAGCGCACCGATGATGACGAATGCTCCGATCCAGAGTGGGTATTCGCGCAAATTGCGGAACACTCGACTCGGCTCGAAAAAGATGCCGGTCACTTTTTGCAGTAGTGAAAGCGGCTGGTCGTCTTTCTTCGGAACCGCGGGCAAGCGAATCAGGCAAAGGGCCGCGAGCAGCAGACCCATAACACAGAACCCAATTGCTGTGGGCCACGCGCCGGGAGTAAATTTCGCTATCGCGCCCACGGCGAAAAGCACACCCAAAACAAACACGCCGATCGCGACGGGCAACAAGTAGGTTGGTCGTGGTGCTTTTGGTTCGGCGGGTGGAGTGGGTGGTGGCGGCGGCGGCTCGAAAGCTGGTTCGGTTAAAGCACTCATCGGTTCTCAGTCTCCTCTGGAGGGCTTTGTATCTTTCACTGACCTCGCGCATCACGCTCGTGCGAGTTCAGCAGTAAAAGAGATTCTTTTATCTTCTTACCCATTGGCCTCCCGCATCACGCTCGTGCGAGTCCAGCGGTAACACAGATTAAAGCTTTGTTCAAAAAGTCGCTTGCATGATACGGCAAGCCGGAGATCAAAGTTTCACTCGACAGGCGGCGCTTCAAACCAACCCGGCACGCGAATACACGCGACCGCGTGTCCAGGCGACACCTCACGCAACTCGGGATCGATATGCGCGCAGTCTTCGATCGCGATCGGGCAACGCGTCCGAAAGCGGCAACCAGACGGCGGATTGATCGGCGTCGGCACGTCGCCCTGCAGAATGATTCGCTTTCGCTTCTGCCGCGGATCAGGAATCGGAATCGCCGACAGCAACGCCTGCGTGTACGGATGAAGCGGTTGCGCGTAAAGCTCGTCCGCCGGCGCGATCTCGACGATCCTTCCGAGATACATCACCGCCACGCGCGTCGAGATGTGTTCGACAACGGCGAGTCCGTGCGAGATGAACAGGTACGTCAACCGGAACTCCTCCTGAAGCTCCTGCAACAGGTTGACGACCTGCGCCTGCACCGACACATCCAACGCGGACACCGGCTCGTCGGCAACGATCAGCTTCGGATTCAACGCAAGCGTGCGCGCGACGCCGATACGCTGCCGTTGCCCGCCGGAGAACTCGTGCGCGTAACGATCCATGTAATCCGGATCGAGACCAACACGTCGCAGCAGTTGGGCCACTCGTTCGCGCCGTTCACTCTTCGTCCCCTGGTTGTGAATCACCAACGGCTCCGCAACAATGTCGCCGATCTTCATCCGCGGGTTTAACGACGCGTACGGATCCTGAAAGATGATCTGCATCTCGCGACGGATCTGTCGCAGCTCTCGCTTGGCGAGCGCAAGTATGTCGCGACCCTCGAAGTTGACCTCACCGGCAGTCGGTTCGATCAACCGCAACAGGCAACGGCCGACAGTTGACTTGCCGCAACCCGACTCGCCCACGAGTCCCAACGTCTCTCCGGCAAATATCTGAAACGTCACGCCGTCAACCGCGCGAACTACATCATCCGATCCTTCAACCGGAAAATGTTTGACGAGCCCGCGAACGCTGACGAGCGTTTCGCCGCTGGTCGCCGATGGGGTTTCAAGTTCGCTGACTGCGGTGCTCATTGGCTTTGCACAAAAAGTACTCAGATCGCCTCTGCGGAGGTCTGTTGGAAGAATATCTCTAACGCAAAGACTCAAAGAAAAGTCTCAAAACACGGCAATGCTTTGCGTCTTTGCGCCTTTGCGTGAGAAATACTCTTCCGCTAAAGGCACTATTTGTGCAAAGCAGTGCTCATTTCCTCAGTTGCTCCGCATCATGATCGGCAGCGACCGCCGCCGCCAGATCGTAAAGCACGCAACGCACTCTCACGCCCCCGTCGAGCTCGTAAAGTGGGATGTCTTCTTCGGTGCAACGCGGCATGCGATGCGGACACCGTGGCGCAAAGTGACAACCGGGCGGCAAGTCAGTCGGACGCGGCACGACGCCTTCGATCGTCTCGAGTCGTTCTTTCCTGATGACGTGTTCGCTTGTCAGTTTGGGCACGGAACGAAGCAGTCCTTCCGTGTACGGATGCTTCGGTCGCGCAAACAGTTCGTCAACAGGCGACTCTTCCACGATCCTGCCCGTGTACATCACCGCCACGCGATCGGCGACTTCCGCAACGACGCCGAGATCGTGCGTGATCAAGAGGACCGCGAGCTCGCGTTGCTTTCGCAGTTCGTCGAGCAGCTCGAGAATCTGCGCCTGAATCGTGACGTCGAGTGCCGTCGTCGGTTCGTCTGCGATCAGCAGCTTCGGGTTGCATGCCAGCGCCATCGCGATCATCACCCGCTGCCGCATACCGCCTGAAAGCTGGTGCGGATAGTCGTCGACGCGCCTTGCCGGATCAGGAATCGCAACCTCGCGCATCGCTTCGATCGTCGCCCGTCGCGCGTCCTTGCGCGACAACTTCCGATGCAAGCGCAGCGCTTCGGCGATCTGTTCGCCCACGGTGAATACCGGGTTGAGCGAGGTCATCGGATCCTGAAAGATCATGGCGATGTCGTCGCCGCGCATCTGCCGCATCTCGGCGTCGGACAGTCTGAGCAGGTCTTTGCCGTCGAAAAGTATCTCGCCGTTGACGATCCTGCCCGGCGGCGCGATCAAACGCATTACCGAAAGCGCGGTGATCGACTTGCCGCAACCCGATTCACCGACCAACCCCAGCAACTCGCCGCGATCGAGATGAAAATTCACGCCGTCCACGGCGCGCACGAGTCCGCTGCGGGTCGGGAAATGCGTTTGTAAATCTTTGACTTCGAGAAGGTGCGACGCGGTCATCAGTAGAGATTGAAATTGTACTCGAGCTGCATCCACATGGACGCGAATTTTCCATCTTTCACGGCGGGAATGTATTTGATCTTTCGCGCTGCCGCGATCGCTTGCTCCGTCAGTCCCTCCGGCAGCTCTTTCACTGCACGAATCTGTTCGACGCTCCCGTTGCAGGAGAAGACGGCCTTTAATATAACGGTGCCGACTACTTGTCTCTGCCGTGCAGACTCCGTGTACCTGGGCTCGGGCTTCATGACCAGCCGGACCTTCGTGCCAACCTGTTTGCCCTGCGCAACTTCTTCGCAGGTGGGACTGGAAAAAGGCTTTCCCTCGCCATCGTTGACTTCAATCCCCTCCGCTTTCTTGCCAAACACGATCGAGGAAAAGAACTGCTTCACCGCCTGATCGTCGGCCTGGTTGCCGTGAGCGCTGAACATGTAGAGGCGTCCTTCCGTTGCAAAGAACTGCGCGGTCCGGCGCTGGGCGGTGTCAGCGGACGAGTATTGTTTTCCCGCGACGTCGCCGACGGTGACGGTCTGTTCCGTTGAAAGGTCCCAGTAATTGCGGCGGCTACTCTGCTCGACGATAAAATCGCCCAACGATTGGCGCGTGACGTTCTCGTAAACACTAACGCAGTAAACACCGCCGTCAGCATACACGCCCAGTTCTCGGTAGCGGCGCGACTTCCGCAGTTCCCAGATCACCATACTTTGCGTGGTCATGGCGGGCACGGTTGGCAGACTCACTGAAAACCGCTCGCCGTTGACCGTATATCGCTTCCACGCGCTGAGTTCAGCCTGCTTCGTTTGCGCGACAGTGTTTGCGTCCGTCTGGGCCACGGCAGCAGTCGCCGCGAACACGAGGCAGGCGAGCAAGGACATTTGCTTTTTCATAGTGAGAACTCCCTCAAGAGTATGATCGGCAATCTTCTAAAGTCCCAGCTTGTTCATCCGTTTGGTTTCGTACATCGCGTCTTCCGCGGGGTAGCGCAGAGACTTCGCGATCGTTCCTTTCTCTTTTGCGATGGACCAGATGATGCTCTCGCCGGCCGGGACCACTTTTGGTTGGGCCAGGAAAACGGAGTCGGTGTACGCTTCTTCCGCGTCGATCGGTTGCCAGCCTTTTCCTTTCAACATTTCGATAATGTCGTTCAGAAACAACCCGTTCAGCAGGTTGAAGTGCACGAGGATCGTGTGCTTCACGGGACGACCGGCGACGCGGCTCGCCAGCGAATCGTAATACTCGGCGCGCGCCCACATGTGTTCGAGATAGAAGTCGCGATAGGGTTTCACATCGGCGTTCGGATCTTTCTTCAACCGAGCGGTCAGTCGCTGGTCGATGGCCCAATCGGAGTTATCGATGCTGACGTGCCCGTTGCGATAGCCGTTCTGCGACATGAACGACCGCATACCGTCGCGCTTCTCCGCCGTGTCGCCTTCTTTCAGCATTGGAAAACGAAGGTACTTGCGAAAGCGGGAGTAGTTTTTCAACAACGCTTCGGCGCGCAGGATGTCTTCGGAGTAAGTCTTGACGTCAGCTTCGGGCGCGTTGAAGTCGCGATGTGAGTAGGTGTGGTTGCCGATCAGGTGACCTGCTTTGTCCCACGCGGCGATGATGTCTTTACCGTCCTGCGCCTCGACGTTGCGGCCGACGACGAACGCCGCGGCCTTGATCGAGTGTTTGCTGAATGTGTCGAGGATCGACGCGTTGCGTTCCTGCGCGGTCTGCTTGACGGCGCCCTGCCAGTAGAAGTCGTCCATCGTGATGGAAAACTGTGTTGCAGGTTTGCGCGCGATCGCGGGGATACCGCCGATGCCGATCGCCGCAGTAGTTACCGTTAGTGATTGGATAAATGTTCGTCGATTCATGATTTACACCACCGATGTTTCTCGATATTCGCCCCAAACGCGTCGCAGCGCGTTGCTGATCTCGCCGACGGTCGCGTACGACTCGACGCACGCGAGAATCCGCGGCATCAGGTTCTCAGTCGTCGCCGCTGCGCGTTCGAGCTCTTTTAGAGCAGCGTCAACTGCCTGCGAATCGCGTCGCGCCCGTAATGCTCTCACGCGCTCGACCTGCGCTTGTTCCAAAGCCGGGTCGATGCGCAACAACGGCACTGACGGCTCCGACTCGAGTTGGAAACGATTCACGCCAACGACGATCTCTTCCCGCGACTCAATCGCCCGCTGGTAACGATACGCCGACTCCTGAATCTCTCGCTGAACGTAGCCAGTCTCGATCGCGCGCAACATTCCGCCCAACGCGTCGATCTTCTGAAGATACTCTTGCGCACCTTGCTCGATCTGATTCGTCAGTTCCTCAATCGCGTACGAACCCGCCAGCGGATCAGCCGTGTCTGCCACGCCCGACTCGTACGCGATCACCTGTTGCGTTCGTAGAGCAACGCGCGCGGCGTCTTCGGTCGGCAACGCCAGCGCTTCGTCCATCGAGTTTGTGTGCAACGACTGCGTACCGCCGAGCACCGCAGCCAAAGCCTGGATCGTCGTCCGCACGACATTCACATCTGGTTGCTGCGCCGTCAACGACGAACCCGCCGTCTGCGTGTGAAACCGCAACATCAGCGAACGCGGATCGCGCGCATTGAAACGATCGCGCATGATGCGCGCCCACAGACGCCGGGCGGCGCGATACTTTGCGATCTCCTCGAGCAGTTTGTTGTGCGCGTTGAAGAAGAACGAAATGCGCGGCGCGAATTCGTCGACTGCAAGTCCGGCGTCGAGTGCTGCTTCGACGTACGTGATTCCGTCGGCGAGCGTGAACGCAACTTCCTGCACTGCTGTCGATCCCGCTTCGCGAATGTGATAACCGCTGATCGAGATCGTGTTCCAGTTCGGCACCTCGCGCGCGCAGTAAGCGAAGATGTCGGTGACCAGACGCAGGGATGGCGCAGGCGGATAGATGTAAGTGCCGCGCGCGATGTACTCCTTCAGAATGTCGTTCTGCAACGTGCCGCGTAACTTATCGAACGAAACGTTCTGTTTGCGCGCCACCGCTAGATACAGCGATAAAAGTATCGCCGCCGTCGCGTTGATCGTCATCGACGTCGAGACTTCGTCGAGCGGAATGCCCTCAAACAAACGCTCCATGTCGTCGAGCGAATCGATCGCGACGCCGACTTTCCCCACTTCGCCCACCGCCAGCGGATCGTCTGAGTCCAGGCCGATCTGTGTCGGCAGATCGAAAGCGACGGAAAGCCCGGTCGTGCCGTGAGCGAGCAGATACTTGTAGCGAGCATTCGACTCTTCCGCGGTGGCGTAACCGGCGTACTGCCGCATGGTCCACAGGCGGCCGCGATACATGGTCGGATAAATCCCGCGCGTGTAAGGAAACTCGCCCGGATCTCCTAAATCCGCCTTGTAATCGATGGGATCCGTGTTCCCCGGGTTGAAGACGCTTGGGAGTTCGATGCCTGCTGCCATGCTGGTGCGTAGCATAACGCAATTTGACATGTTTACACGATTGACACGAGAGTATTCGGAATGAAAACGGTCCGGGTTAACAAAAAGGGCGCCGACCGCGTGCGTCACGGCCATCTCTGGATCTATCGCAGCGACGTGATCGAGATCGACGCGGAGGGCGGCTCGGTCGTTTCGGTCACGGACGAGCGCGGGAACCTCGTCGGCCAGGCCCTGTTCAGCAACGCGTCGCAGATCGCCCTCCGTTTTCTGACGCAGGGAGCAGAAACGATCGATCGCGAATGGTGGCGGCAGCGGATCCGGGAAGCGGCCGGCCGGCGGCACATTCCGCCGGACACGGACGCGTATCGCGTCGTTTATTCCGAAGGAGATCTGCTGCCATCGCTAATCGTCGATCGCTATGCCGACGTGCTTGTGCTGCAAACGCTGTCGCAGGGAACGGACGCGTTGAAGTCGATGTTTGTAGATTTGCTGGTCGAGGCGTTTGAGCCGCGCGCGATTGTCGAGCGAAACGACGCGCGCGTACGGGAACTCGAAGGATTGCCGCTGATCAACCGCACGGCGTACGGCGAGGCGCCTGAACAGTTGGAAACACTGCAACACGGTCTGCGTTTCCTCGTCGCACCGTCGGGCGGGCAGAAGACCGGATCGTTTCTGGACCAACGCGAGAACAGGATCGCCGCTCGTCACGCGGCGGCGATGACTAATCGAGGTCGCGCGCTCGACTGCTTCACGTTCAACGGCGCGTTCGCACTTCATCTCGCGGGAGTCTGCGAACACGTAACCGGCATCGACATCTCCGCCGAGGCCGTCGTCGCGGCGCGCCGCAATGCAGAGTTGAATCAGTTGAGCAATGTAGAGTTTCGTGAGGCAAACGTATTCGACGCGTTGCGCGAGATGGAAGCGACCGGCGAGCGGTTCGACACCATCGTCCTCGACCCGCCCGCGTTCGCGAAGAACCGCGCGAGCTTAAAGTCAGCCTTACGGGGTTACAAGGAGATCAACTTGAGGGCGTTGAAGCTGCTGAATCGCGGCGGCGTGCTCGTTACCTGCACTTGCTCGTATCACGTTTCCGAAGAGCTGTTCGTCGAGGTCCTGACCCGGGCCGCCATCGATGCGCACCGTCGCCTGCATATCGTCGAGAAACGAATGCAGGCGACGGACCATCCGGTGCTGATCACGATGCCTGAGACCTACTATCTCAAGTGCGTGATCGCACGCGTCATTTAGACAACCACTTAATTCAAGCCAGGATCGTTTTCGACAACGACCTTGGTGGTGTAGTCCTTGCCACCAACCGAAAGCTTCACGAGGTAAGTGCCTGCTTCCAGCGGCAAGCCCTGGTTCAGGAAGGCGCCGAAGCCGCCACCACCACCGCCTCCGCCGCCTCCGCCGCCACCACCGCCGCCGCCACCACCGCCAAACCCACCACCAGCCGGACGCGGAGGCGGATCGCCGCGCAGGTTCCATTGAATCCGGTTCAACCCAACGTCCTTCGTGCCTGTGATGTTGCGTACGACCTTGCCGGTGTAGTCGGCGATCGTGATCTTCACATCGCCGCTCGGCGCGGACTTCAGGTAGTAGCTGATCGCCGTGCCGGGTAGCGGGTTACTGCCGCGGAAGAGTTTCGCGCCGCCCCAGTAACGTCCCAGACGCGGATCGTTCTGCCAGATCGTTCCGGGTCTGACTTCAAATAGATGAACCTCGGAATCCATCACCTTCTGCGTCATCTGTTGTAACGCGGTGATGTCGTCGAGAATGTAGATGCCGCGGCCATGCGTGCCGACAACCAGGTCGTTGTCACGCGGATGGACCAGGATATCGTCCACGCGTATCACCGGCATCCCCGACATGAACGGCTTCCACTCCTTGCCGCCGTTCGTCGAGATGTACAAACCAAACTCGGTTCCGACGTAGAGCAGGTTCTGGTTCTTCGGATCTTCCGTAACGACGTTGACCGTGCCCCACTTCGGCAGATTGTTGACGATCGAGGTCCAGGTCGCACCGTAATCTTTGGTGACGAACAGGTACGGCTTCATATCGTCGAGACGATGTCCGTCGACGGCGAGATAACAGGTGCCAGCGTCGTAGTGCGACGGCTCGACACGCGAGATGTGATACGTCTCGCCGATGCCCGGCACGTTCTTGCTGACGTTGGTCCAGGTCGCGCCACCATCACGGCTGACCTGAATGTTGCCGTCGTCAGTGCCGACCCAAAGTATGCCCGGAACCTTCGGCGACTCCGCGACGGTCACGATGTAACCGTATCCGGAATAACCGTCGTGCTTCGAAGCCATCGGGTCTTTGCCGGCAACGCCCATGATCGGCAGCGTGTTGCGATCGATCTGTTTCGAGAGATCGGGCGTGGCCGTCCACGTATCGCCGCGATCCATCGAGCGGAACAACCGGTTGCCGCCGACGTAGACGACGCGCGGATTGTGCGGCGAAAGATGAATCGGCGTGCTCCAGTAGAAACGATAGACCTCACTGGCCGGCGGTGTCGGCACGACGTTCGACTGAAGATTTGCGCCACCGAAACCACCGAATCCCTGCGCTGCTGCGAACGCTGCGAGTTGCGCCTGCGGATCGGGACTCGGCGAAGCCTCAGGCGAGGGGCCCGCGCTCGGCGTAGCGCCACTCGTCGCACTGCCGCCTGGCCCGGCCTGACCACCTCCCTGCCTGCCGCCACCCTGTCCTGAGCCACGACGCTGCGGTACGCCACGTGGCCGAATGCTGATGCTGCGTCCCGTGCGCAGATCCAAACGCTGCACGGCGCCGCCCTGCGACTCCGCGTAGACGATGTTGTGATCGGTCGGATCGATCTGCGTGTAAAACCCGTCGCCGCCGCCAACTCGATACCAATCGGCGTTAGTAATCCCGTTGTTGCCACGCGTTTGGCTTGGACCACCCCACGACCCGTTGTCCTGCAACCCGCCGTACACGTAGTAAGGCTTACGCATGTCGACGCCAACCGCGTAGAACTGCGCGGCCGGAATCGTGTTTATAAACTCCCAGGTCGCGCCCTGGTCGTAACTGACGTTCAGGCCGCCATCGTTGCCGACGAGCAGGTGATCGCTGTTCGACGGATCGATCCAGATCGCGTGGTTGTCGCTGTGCGCAATGCCCTGTTGCAAAGAGCGGAACGTCTTGCCGCCGTCTGTCGACTTGCTGAAGTTCAACCCGCCCACATAAACAGTCTCGGGGTTCTTTGGATCGACGCGAATCTGGCTGTAGTACATCGGGCGATTGTTTTCATTGCTGACGATGCGCCACGTCTTGCCTTTGTCGTCCGAACGCCAGACTCCGGAGCGCTTCGGATCGGGCGGCCGCGGCGTTGGCGAAGCAGCCGGACTTGCCGCAGGACTCGCAGCCGGTGCGGCGGTTTCCCTCGGCGACGGCGATGCGGACGGTGATGGACTCGGACTCGGCGCAACCTGACCGCCGAACGTGTTCTCTTCGCCACCCGTCCCGGTGCTCGCGCCTACTTCGATCTGCGCGTAGATGATGTTCGGATTCGATCGAGAAACGTCGAGACCGATGCGTCCAAGAATCGCGCTATCGGGCAGACCGGCGCCTTCGAGTTTCTTCCACGTCTTGCCGGCATCGATCGTTTTCCAGATGCCGCTGTTTGGACCACCGCCGTTGAAACCGAAGCTGGTGCGGCGACGCTGGTACGAAGCGGCGTACAGGGTCTTGCTGTCGGAAGCGTCCATCGCGATGTCCGTGAAGCCGGTGTCTTCGTCGATGAACTTGACGTTGTTCCAGGTCTTACCGCCGTCCGTAGTTTTGTAGACGCCGCGTTCCTTGTTTGGACCAAACAGGTGACCCAGGGCCGCAACGTAGACGGTGTTCGGATCTTTCGGATCGATCACGATGCGGGCGATGCTCTGCGAGTCTTCGAGCCCCATCTTCGTGAACGTCTTTCCGGCATCCGTTGACTTGTAAATGCCGTCACCGTAGCTCGAACTCTGTCGATTGTTTGGCTCGCCAGTTCCCACCCACACAATGTTCGGATCCGACGGCGCGATCGCGATATCGCCGATCGAATGCGTGCCGTACGTGTCGAAGATCGGCGTGAACGTCGTGCCGTTGTTGGTCGACTTCCACACGCCGTTGGTCGCGAACCCGACGTAGATCGTGTACGGGTTCTGTTCCGGCACGGCGAAGTCGTCAATGCGTCCGCCCATGCTGGCCGGGCCGATGCTGCGGAACACAAAACGCTTGAGCGTTGGATCGGTCGACCAGTTGATTGGTGTCGGCGTCGGACTGGGGCTGGGGGCCTGAGCCGGGCCTTGATTCTGAGGTGTCGCAGCATTCTGCGAATACACCGTCACCGTAGCCAGGGCCACGGCAATAACGATCACGATCAGGATGCCAAAATCGTAAGCGGAGCGGGACCGGTCTTTCATGCGAAAGTGTCCTTTCACTTATTTGGTTTGTCTAAACTGCGGGATAGAACTTTTGCCTTAGAAAAAAGGCCTTCAGAACGGCAGCAACGCAACCGATTTTTCGTACGTTGAAGTGCGGAATATAAATAAGTAGCGGCGCGAATGCAATAGATCCATCCGTAATACCGTACAAACGAAAGCTCCAGCCAACAACGCTTCGAAATACTCTTGAAAGACTTTTTCCATCGAGTGAGGCGTAGAATTCGGCACTCGTCTGGCTGGGAGTATCCAAGAAATGGTTAATCGTGCGCGCTTGTTGTTGTGTTTCTGGCTGGTAGTTGGCTGTCATCTGCTCGCCTCACCGTCTTCGTCAGCCCAGGAACGTCTGTGCGATCCTTCGTTCGAAGATTGCATGGGGCTGATACAGCAATGGGTGAGATCGGAAACCGTCGGCATCGACATGGCTTTTTACATGATCGAGCTGCCGGGACTGGTGGACGACGTCATAGCCCGTCACAAAGCGGGTGTCCGTGTCCGTATCGTCGTTGAGCCGCGCGCGAACCTGAAGTTTCCCCAAAACCAACCGTTGATCGACAAGTTGAATGCGGCCGGCGTTCCGCTGCGTTACAAACTCGGCGACGGCATCGTGCACGTGAAGTTGGCGCTGTTCGCAAGTCAGAACAAGGTGCTCTTCACGGGTTCGAACTTCGGCGATGCGGACGTTGCGCCGTATGTGCCTTTTGAAAACTACGTCGATGGCGCCTGGTATTTCACGGACGATGCGTCGGTCGTTAACAGTTTCAAAACCAGGTTCGACGACATCTGGACCAACACAGTTCTCTACGGGAACTACTCGAACATCAACGGACCGCTCACACGCAACTATCCGACACTGCCGATCGATCCGGCGGTGAACTTCGTGCCAAACCAGAACGCTGCCGAAGATTATGGCGCGCGAATGATCGCGGAGCTCGATCGCGAGAACCAGAAGATCGACCTGACGATGTATCGAGTGACTGATGTAGGCATCGTCGATGCGTTGTTGCGCGCGGTGGCGCGCGGTGTGCCCGTGCGGCTGCTTGCCGAGCCCAACGAGTACCGTTTCGACGCCAGCAGGTTGGGCGCTGAATTCACCGGACCGTACAACATGGATCGGATGTATGCCGCTGGTGTGCAGATCAAGATGCGGGCGCATCGCGGGTTGAACCACCAGAAGTCCGTGACGTTGTACGGGCGCGGGTTGACGGTGTTCGGTTCGTCGAATTGGAGCTGGCAGTCGTTCAACTATCAGGAAGAGCACAACTACTTCACAAGCAAGTCGTGGTTTTTTCAGTGGTTTGTGGATCAGTTTAATCGGAAGTGGAATTCGGCGACGGAGTATCAGCCGTTTGCGCCGCTGCCGCCGAGTGTGCCGATCAACATTGCGCCTGGGAATGGTACGACGGCTGGGACGTCGGTGATGTTGAAGTGGGAAGGCGGAGGTTGGGCGCACAAGTACGATGTTTATTTCGGGAGCAATCCGAGCAGCTTGCCGCGGATCGCGTCTGATGTGGTGACGGGTACGTTGGGATCTGATGGGGCGGAGACGTATCTGGTTTCGGGATTGCAGAGTGGAGTTACGTATTACTGGCGTGTGACGGGCAAGACGATGGCGGGCCAGAGTGCGGATGGTCCGGTGTGGAGTTTTGGAGTGTCGGGTTCTGCGCCGACTCCGACGCCTACGCCAACTCCGACGGCGACTCCCACACCAACGCCGACTCCGACCCCAACACCGACGCCCACGTCCACGCCGACGCCTACGCCTACTCCGACGCCGACGCCGACTCCAGCAACCGGAGAGTCGCCGAATAACACGCGTGTTCCGCCGGCTATTCAGATTGTGGATAGCCAGGGCGTCGTCTGGACT
>DASTOZ010000595.1:0-3920 GCA_035762365.1 Pyrinomonadaceae bacterium
GGTTCAAACGCCATTAGTCCGAGATCGATGTTGCGGTCCAGCAGCTCGCGCGGCAGGCGACTCGAGACCTGGCGAGATATTTCCACCTTCACCTCCGGATGCTGTTCGCGGAAACGAAGAATAACCTCGGGCAACAGATACAACGACGTACTCTCGTTTGCCCCGACTCGCACTCGTCCGGATTTAAGGTTCTGCAGATCCTGAATCGCTTGTCCAACCTCGTCACGCAGTCCAAGGATGCGCTGTGCATAGTCGAACACGATCTGCCCTGCCTCGGTGAGCACAGGCACCTTCTGGCTTCGCTCGAGCAGTGGTAACCCAATCTCCTGCTCCAGCCGGCGAATGGCGATGCTGACCGCCGGCTGCGTCCGAAAAACGCGCGACGCGGCCTTAGAGAAACCCTTCTCCTGCACCACGCGCGTGAAGTACTCCAATTGGGCCATTTCCATGGCGTCATTGTTTATCACAAGTCGCGTTCTTAGTCGATGAATCTAATTTATGTTCCTCTTAAAAGAATAAATTTTACAAACCGGCGGCAGAGCGCTACATTCACTGACCCCTCAACGGGGTACGCAGATGAGCGCCCAACCATTAATCGCAGATACGCAGGCAAAGCAGGTTGCGCTTGCGCCGCTGGTCCACGGACCAACCGGGGCCGAGATCCTGATCGACGCCCTGGCTTACGAAGGAGTCGATACGATCTTCGGCTACCCCGGCGGAGCAGTGCTGCACATTTATGACGAGCTCTGGCGGGCCCGCGATCGAATCACACACCACCTGGTCCGGCATGAACAAGGCGCCGTACACATGGCCGAAGGCTACGCGCGCGCGTCGGGCCGTGTTGGTGTCGTGCTCGTTACGTCAGGTCCCGGGGCAACGAACGCAGTCACCGGCATTGCCAATGCCTACATGGACTCGACGCCCATCGTCGTGATAACAGGTCAGGTGCCGAAACATCTGATTGGGACCGATGCGTTTCAGGAAGTCGACACCGTCGGTATCACGCGGCCATGCGTCAAACACAACTACCTCGTGCGCGAAGCGAGCGACATCGCGGGAGTCGTTCGCGAAGCGTTTTATCTCGCACGGTCAGGCCGTCCTGGTCCGGTCGTCATCGATATTCCGAAGGACGTCAGCGCCGCCAGGGCGACATATTCGCGGCTGGACCATGTCGGATTTCCCTTCTCCACCGCACCGACGCACGTCGATCCAGAATTGGTTTCCGCGGTGTTCGATGCCGTTCTGAGCGCCAGACGTCCGGTGCTCTACGTCGGCGGCGGGATCGCAAACTCCGGCGCCGACGAAGCATTGCGCCTATTCGCGGAGACCCTGCGCTTACCGGTGGCGCCGACGTTGATGGGACTCGGCGGATTTCCGTCTGCTCATCCACTCTCGCTCGGTATGCTGGGCATGCACGGAACGTACGCCGCAAACATCGCTGTGGCACAAAGCGATCTGCTGATCGCGGTGGGCGTCAGGTTTGACGATCGGGTGACCGGAAAGCTCGCGACGTTCGCTCCACACGCCCGCGTGATTCACATCGACATCGATCCTGCGAACATCGGGAAGAACGTTGCTCCCACACTTTCAATCGCCGCCGATGCGGGCCAGGCCCTGTCCGCGCTCCTGGCTGCAAGTCGCGAACAGGACAAACGAAAACTTCAACACTCAATCCTCGCAAGAGAAGACTGGTGGGAGCAGATACGCGGCTGGCAACGGTCGCAGCCGCTTCGCTTCACAGGCTCGCTGAATCAGATCAAGCCGCAAATGGTGATTCACGAGTTACATCGCCTCACGAACGGCGAAGCCGCCGTCATCACCGACGTGGGCCAGCACCAGATGTGGGTGGCCCAGTTCTATCCCTTCAAGAGATCGAGACAACTGATTACCAGTGGCGGTCTGGGAACGATGGGTTTCGGATTACCGGCGGCGATTGGAGCTCAACTGGCATTGCCGAATCAAACGATCTTCGCGGTCGTTGGTGACGGCGGTTTTCAAATGACGAACCAGGAGCTGGCAACGGCGGTGCAATACGATCTGCCGGTCAAGATCCTGATCATGAACAACGGTTACCTGGGAATGGTG
Organism: Pyrinomonadaceae bacterium; assembly: GCA_035762365.1. Lineage (GTDB taxonomy): Bacteria > Acidobacteriota > Blastocatellia > Pyrinomonadales > Pyrinomonadaceae > PSRF01. Next base: position 2,086 of record DASTOZ010000595.1, read on the forward strand.
CGGCAGTGGCAGGAAATGTTTTACGACCGCACCTATTCAGAAGTCGACATCTCGGTGGCGCCGGATTTTGTGAAACTCGCCGAAGCGTTTGGAGCTTTAGGCCTGCGTGCTGAAAAGCCTGCCGAGCTTCGCGACGTACTCGCGACTGCCCTGGCCCACAAAGGCGTCGTCGTGGTCGACATTGTCGTTTCAAAGGAGGAGAACGTGTTTCCGATAGTGCCGGCAGGCGCGAATTCGAGCGACATGATTCTACAGAGCGACGGCGTCTAAGACATCGAAATGCGTCACACACTTTCAATCATCGTTGCCGATCAGCCTGGCGAGCTCTCGCGGATCGTCGGTCTGTTTAGCGCGCGCGGCTTCAATATTGAAACGATCTCCGTCGGTGAGACACTCGATCCATGTTGGTCGCGCGTCACGGTTGTTACCCGTGGCGACGAGCGAACGATCGAGCAAATAGTCAAACAGTGCGAACGCCTGGCGCGCGTTCGTGAAGTTCACGATGTAACCACTCGACCTCACATCGAGCGAGAGATGGCGCTAATCACTGTCGAGGCATCGGCCGGTGTTGCGCGTCAGGAGGTCCTGAGTCTCGTAAGCGTCTTTCGCGCGAAGGTGGTTGACATCTCTCACTCGCACTTGATCGTCGAGGCTTCGGGCAACAAGGAGAAGGTCGACACGTTTATCGAGTTGCTGCGACCAATCGGAATCACAGACATCACCCGAACGGGGCATATCGCAATAAACCGGCTCGCAACGGGCGAAAGGACTGAAGATGAATATCTATTACGACAAGGATGCGAACCTTGAACTGCTGCGACAGAAGCAGATCGCGATCATCGGCTACGGCAGCCAGGGATTTGCGCAGGCGAACAATTTGCACGACTCAGGTTGCAATGTCCTGGTCGGCTTGCGACCGAACAGTGCGTCGTGGCCCAAAGCTGAGAACGCGGGACTGAAAGTGTTGTCGATAGCGGAAGCCGCCGCCGAAGCCGACATCGTTATGATGCTCGTTCCGGATGAGCTCGCCCCCGACGTCTACGCGCGAGAAGTCGCGGAGTCGATCACGCCGGGTAAGTATCTCGCCTTCTCGCATGGTTTCTCGATTCACTACAAGTTCATCGAGCCGCCGGCGGATGCAAACGTGTTCATGGTCGCACCGAAGGGGCCGGGGCATCTTGTCCGGCACGAATACAAGCGCGGCGCGGGAGTTCCCTGTTTGCTCGCCGTGAATCAGGATCCGACCGGCGATACGAGGCTGATCGGATTGTCGTATGCTTCGGCAATCGGAGGTGGTCGCGCGGGAATCATCGAAACCACGTTTCGCGAAGAAACAGAGACCGATCTGTTCGGCGAGCAGGCCGTCTTGTGCGGCGGACTCACCTCGCTGATCAAGGCGGGATTTGAGACACTAACGGAGGCCGGCTATTCACCGGAAATGGCTTATTTCGAGTGTCTGCATGAGATGAAACTCATCGTCGATCTACTGTACGAAGGCGGCATCTCGGAAATGCGTTACTCGATCTCGAACACGGCACAGTTCGGCGACATGACCCGTGGTCCAATCGTCGTCAACGACGACACGAAGCGTCGCATGCAAACGCTGCTCGGCGAAATTCAGTCAGGCTCGTTCGCGAACGACTGGATGAAGGAAGCCAGAGACGGACGGCCACTGTTCAAACGACTCGACGACGAAGCTCGAGAACATCAAATCGAACGAGTCGGTGCAAAGCTCCGCGAGATGATGCCGTGGTTATCAGAAGGACGACTGGTCGATAAGGCGTCGAATTAAAGGACGGTGTGAACACGATTTGAAGAACAAACGCAGCGATGCC